>NZ_LUJK01000019.1 GCF_001601825.1 Limnobacter sp. CACIAM 66H1
TTTCAGTTCCATGCCCAGTACACCAGGGTTGCTCCCGCTACCAGCAGTTGCACGCTGTTGATGATCACGCTAAGCCGGTGTTTGCGATTGAATTCTGCACCGGCTGCTGTGTCCCCAGCTAGTTCCCGGTCGCGAAGTTCATTGATTTGAGGCATCAGAATTTGCCGTGTGTACACGCTGGCCAAACCGACCAAAGCCGATGGAAGCAACACCCAAAAGCCGCTACCGGAAAGCCCTGCAAAAATGGCACTGAGAAAGCCGAACACGATCACATACAGGTAGTACCAGGGAAACACAGCGCGAATGAATGGCCCCGCTTGTTCCATTGGCAATTTGGTGAACACCAGCGGTGCAAACAAGGCCGAGAAGGCCAGAATACCGCCGAACAAACCACCCAGGGCCAAGGTTGTCAGTGCTTGAAACCATTCCATACATCACCTGCTGCAAAGTTACTTCGAGTATTGATTGTGCATCAGTGGGGTGAGTTTGTGGCCCAAATTGACTCCAAAGTCGTCACTTTTCACACTCACGCCTGTTGCACCCAAACCTCTACACTGCATCTCATCGAAAACCAACACAACACGAGACACACCACATGGCCAGCTCAAAAAAAGAAGCACAAAACATTCTTGAAGTTGCAATCGTCGGCGCGGGCGTATCAGGCCTGGGCATGGGTATTCAATTGCTCAAGGCAGGTGAAACCAATTTCAAGATTTTCGACAAAGGCCACGATGTGGGCGGCACCTGGCGTGATAACACCTACCCCGGTTGTGGTTGCGATGTTAAAAGCAGCCTGTACAGCTATTCCTTCGAACCTTGGGCCGAGTGGAGCAACAGCTACGCCAAGCAGGGCGAAATTTACAAGTACCTGCGCCACTGCGCCACCAAGTATGGTGTGTACCCTTACATTCAATTCAACACCAGCATCACTGGTTCAGTATTCGATGAGCAAGCTGGTTTGTGGAATATCACCACAGCCGATGGCAAAACCATTCAGGCCCGCAATGTGGTAACGGCAGTGGGCCCGTTCAGCGCACCCAAGGTTGCAGAATTCAAGGGTGCCGAAAAGTTCAAAGGCAAAACGGTACACACCGCCGCTTGGGACCATTCCGTTGAACTGGAAGGCAAACGTGTTGGCCTGATTGGCACTGGCGCCACGGCCGTGCAGGTTGGCCCCGCCATTGCCGACAAGGTCAAAAACCTGGTGGTGTTTCAGCGCACGGCCAACTGGATTATGCCGCGCCCAGACCGCAACATCGAAGAAGCTGAAAAAGCACTGAACCGCAAAACCCCGCTGAACATGAAAATGAACCGCCTGGGCGTGTATTGGTTCAATGAATTGACAGCACCGTTTTTGATTTTGAAGTACGACATGTTCAAGGCCCAGCCCGAGAAAATGGCCAGTAGCTACCTGGCCCGCAAGGTGAAAGACCCTGAACTGCGCAAGAAGCTGACGCCCACCTTCAAGTTCGGTTGCAAGCGTGTGTTGGTCAGTTCCGACTGGTACCCCACCATGCAAAAAGAGCATGTGCATTTGGAAACAAATGCCATTGAATGCATCACTGAAAAAGGCATTCGCACCGCCGACGGTGTCGAACACGAACTCGACGTGATCATTTACGCCACTGGCTATGAAGTGCGCCACACGGGTTCACCGATTGATGCCAAGGGTATCGGTGGCGCCAGTCTGAATGAGAAGTGGAAAGATGGTTCCGAAGCTTATCAAGGCATTTCAACTGCTGGTTTCCCCAACCTGTACTTCCTCGTGGGTCCGTTTACTGGCCCTGGCCACACCTCTGTGATTGCCTATGCGGAAGCGCAAATTGGCTATGTGATTCAGGCCATCAAGTTGCGCCAAAAGCGCAAGCTGAAAGCCATTTCTGTGAAGCCCGAGGTGGAACAGAAGTTTGTAAATACCATGGATTTCCGCAGCGAACACACGGTGTGGAAAAGCGGTTGCGCAAGCTGGTACCTCAGCCCCAATGGCCGCAACAACACTTTGTACCCTGGTTTGAACGCTGAATATCGCATGCGAATTGCACGTTTCAACCCGGCAGAATATGTGCTGACGGCCAGCAATGGCAAAACGGTGAAGCCGAAGGTGACAGACCACATCAGCACCGGTTTGATGGCGATCAAAGCCGCATAAAAGCTTTACAAACCGGCGTGGCTATTCGAAAAGAATGGCCTCGAGCCGTGCCATCACATCGTTTAAAACATGTTGCGGCACGCTTTCTTTTGTTGCAGCTTTGCGGGCTCGCCAATCGAGTGATTTCAGCTGGTGGCAGTGCACTGCACCCTGCGTGTCGCTGCCGCACCCCATCAATGTAACCACGGTACCGAATGATCGTGCTGCGGCCGCGGCCCCTTGGGATATGGGGCAAATCATCGCCAATCCGCGTTGATTGAATGGTTTGCTACTGACTACCAAACCAAAGTGTGGTCCTTTCATTTCTTGTCCACTGGCGGGGTCGAATTGAAGGTGAACAATATCGCCGCGGTGAGGAACGTAGGGCATCAGTTCTTTTCCAAACCAGTTTCTTGCAATTCGTCCCACTGCTCGACCAATGGAAATTCTTGTGGCATTTCTGCAAGCAATTCGTTCAACTTGTACTTTGGCTTGGGCATTGCTTCCACCATCATCTTTTTTCCGCTCAATATCAGTTCCACTTGCGATCCTTCAGAGAGCCCGTTTTGGGCAACAAACGATTTTGGAATCGTCATCACCAACGATCCACCTGCCTTTCGTAAAGTTTGGCGCATGCTAGTTCCCGAAATGAAAGTGTAATTTTAGTAGAACATAAAATCCTACTTAAGTAAAACATCGGCTCTACTACCCAGAATGGATAAAGTTATTGATATTGAAATCTAACAGGCAGACACTGGTCGTTCCCCCAAAAAGGAGAGCGACCATGTCGACCCAAGGCACCAAAGCATCTGATCTGTTTGTTCAGGCCCTGGAAGCAGAAGGCGTAAAGCACATATTCGCTGTGCCCGGCGAAGAAAACCTGGACATGGTCGAAAGCTTGCGCAACAGCAGCATCAAACTGGTGTTGACCCGCCACGAACAAGGGGCAGGCTTTATGGCCGCCACCTATGGTCGACTCACTGGCCGTGCCGGCGTGTGCATGGCCACCTTGGGCCCTGGGGCCACCAACTTCACCACACCCGCCGCCTATGCACACCTGGGTGCATTTCCACTCATCATGATCACAGGGCAAAAGCCCATCAAGAAGTCCAAGCAAGGCCAATTTCAAATCATCGATGTGGTCAATCTGTTTGCGCCCATCTGCAAAATGAGCAAGCAAATCGTCCACGGCAACAACATTCCCGCTTTGGTACGTGAGGCCTTTCGAATTGCTGAAGAAGAGCGCCCCGGTGCGGTATTGCTTGAGCTGCCTGAGGACATTGCCGCTGAACAAACCACTGCGCCCATCATTCCCCGCAGTGAGCGCCACTATGCCGTGGCCGACGACGTGGTGCTCAACGAAGCGGTGTCCATGATCCGCTCTGCCCGCATGCCGCTGGTGTTGCTGGGCGCAGGTGCTAACCGCAAACAAGCCAGGCTGGCTTTGCAAGAATTCATTGAAACCACCGGCATTCCGTTTTTCAGCACACAAATGGGCAAGGGGGTGGTGGATGAGGGCTCTCCCCATTTTCTGGGCACTGCGGCATTGTCAGATGGCGATTATTTGCACTGCGCTATTGAACGTGCCGACCTCATTGTCAATGTGGGCCACGATGTGGTTGAAAAGCCGCCGTTTTTCATGGCCCATGGTGGAAAGAAAGTCATTCACGTGAATTACCGTTCCGCCAAAGTAGACCAGGTGTACTTTCCGCAATGCGAGGTGGTGGGGGATGTGGCCCGCTCCGTGCAAAAGCTGACCCAAAAAATTGGTGGCAAAGTGGTGTGCGACCTTGCCTACTTCAAGCGTATTCGCGAAGAAATTGAATTGCACATTAAAGAAGGTGCAGACGACGACCGCTTCCCCATCATTCCCCAGCGCTTGGTGGCTGAAACCCGCCGTGCCATGGGTGCCAAAGACATCATTGCGCTGGACAACGGCATTTACAAATTGTGGTACGCCCGCAATTACAAGGCTTATGAACCCAACACCGTGTTGCTGGACAATGCGCTGGCCACCATGGGAGCCGGTTTGCCCTCGGCCATGATGGCCGCCATGTTGTACCCCGACCGCCGGGTAATGGCCATTTGTGGTGACGGCGGCTTCATGATGAACTCGCAGGAAATTGAAACTGCGGTGCGCCTGAAGCTCAACCTGGTCGTTACCATTTTGAACGACAGTTCGTACGGCATGATCCGCTGGAAACAAGAGCACGCGGGCTTTGCTGATTGGGGGCTTGAGTTTGGCAACCCCGACTTTGTGAAGTACGCCGAGGCCTATGGTGCAACGGGCCACCGGGTGGGAAGTGCCGCTGCACTGGTGCCCACCTTTGACCAGGCGTTCAAAGCCGGGGGCGTGCACATCGTAGACGTGCCCGTGGATTATTCTGAAAACAAACGTGTGCTGATTGACGAATTGGCCGCAAAGGTGTGTTTGATATGAGTACCTCCATGAACAACGCGGTTTTGGAAGTAGTCAACCCCTTTGATCTAAAGCCGATTGGTGAAGTGAAGCTGGTCGATTGGCCCACCATCGATCTTTGGTTGAACACCGCCAGCCAATTGCACAAAACCCGCGCCAACTGGCTGCCCATGCACCAGCGAATCGCCATTCTCAAAAAAACGGCACAGCTGATGCAAGGCCGGTTTGATGAACTCGCCTTTCAAATTGCCAACGAGGGCGGCAAGCCCTTGATGGATGCCAAGGTTGAGGTAACTCGCGCAATCGACGGGGTTGAACTGTGCATCAAAGAATTGGGCCACCTCACCGGCACGGAAATTCCCATGGACCTGACCGCAGCAGGTTCAGGCCGCATGGCATTTACCACCCGCGAGCCCATTGGCCCGGTGGTTGCCGTGTCTGCGTTCAATCACCCCTTGAACTTGATTGTTCACCAGGTGGGCCCCGCCATTGCCACGGGCTGCCCGGTGTTGGTAAAGCCGGCCAGTGCCACCCCCCTGAGTTGCCAGGCCTTTGTGAACATGCTGTACGAGGCGGGCTTGCCCGAAGAATGGTGCCGCTTTGCGCCTTGCAAAAGCGACGTGGCCGAGCAAATGGTGACTGATTCCCGAGTGGCATTTTTCAGTTTTATTGGTTCGGGTGCAGTCGGTTGGCGGCTAAAAAGCAAATTGGCGCCGGGTACGCGCTGTGCGCTTGAGCATGGCGGTGTGGCTCCGGTTATCGTGGACGACTGTGCCGACCTTGAGGCCATGATCCCTGCTTTGGTCAAGGGTGGTTTTTATCATTCCGGGCAGGTTTGTGTCAGCGTACAACGGGTTTACGTGCCCGAAGACATGGCCACCGCCTTGGCGCAAGCCATTGCTGACAAGGCTTCCACGCTGAAAGTGGGCAACGCCATATTGCCCGATACGGAATGCGGTCCACTCGTCAACCCGAATGAAGTCAAGCGCGTTGAGCACTGGGTGAATGAGGCCGTAGCAGGTGGAGCACAGGTGTTGTGTGGTGCCCAAAGGTTGGGTGACACAACTTATGCACCCACTGTGTTGTTGAACCCGCCCCGCGATTCCAAGGTCAGTACCCAGGAAGTTTTTGGTCCCGTGGTGTGTGTTTATGGCACGGAATCGCTCACCGATGCGATTGCGCAGGCCAATAGCTTGCCTGTCGCATTTCAGGCTGCGGTGTTTACCCAAAAGTTAAAAGTGGCACTGCGTTGTGTGCGGGAAATTGATGCCACCGCGGTCATGGTCAATGACCACACTGCATTTCGTGTTGATTGGATGCCATTTGCCGGTCGTCGGCAGTCGGGGTACGGGGTTGGTGGCATTGGCCACACCATGCACGACATGACACAGGAAAAAATGGCAGTCATCAAGTTGTAATTACCAAGTAGATTCAAAACACTATGGCACTGAAAAAAGTAAATCTGAGTGATGTCACCGTGCTGATTCGCACGCGCCGACGGGAATTGGGCCTCACCCAAAAACAATTGGGCGAGAGGCTTGGTATTGATCAGCGTACGGTGTCTTCTTTGGAGAAGAACCCGGGGTCGATCAGCGTGAACCGCCTGTTCGCTGTGCTTGATGCATTGCAAGTCAGCATGTATTCATCCACCGACCCTCGCGATGAAAGCAGCCTGGCTCGTCTCACAGTTGACCAGCTTTTTAGAAACGCAAAAATCGTTTAACAACGTTCCAATCCAGCGCCGGGTGCTCACCCTGTCACCCGGTAAATATCACCCAAACTGATTCAATTCGCCGAAATCCAGGCTGGCAAGTAACTTCGCACGGTTATTCGCCAGCACCGCTTTCATGGATTTCGTTCAACTTCCCGTTTTTGGTCAATCGGTAAAGCCTGGTTTGGGGCTGCGTTTTCGCGGCAACTATTGGGCGTTTTTCGACAAACGCACCGAACTCTCACCCTGGTTGGCGCTGCACCGAGAGTCGATCAACGACACCGAACTCGATGAACTGATGCTACATGGGATTCCGCGCACGCGAACCGGCGATACCGTCGATTGCAAAGTGCTCACCCACTTTGGCCTGGTGCAGGGCGACATGTATGCCGATGGTTTTTTCGTGGGCCGCAGCGAAAGGCAGCGAACGGCCGCATTCACTGGCGATTTGCTGGTGGTGAAAATACCGCTGACAGTCAACCCGCAAAAAGACCTGCTCAACCCCAACAGCATTTACTGGGCCAGTGAGGCCAAACTGTTGGCTCACCCTGTGGGCAGCACTGAACACGAACGCGGAAAAGCACTGGTTGAAATGGCCAGTATTTTGCTGGCCCGTTGGCGCGAACACGACGCACAAAACCTCGAGTTCAAGGTGAAACACCGCATTCACGAACTGTGGGAAGAGGGCAAAGCCTTGGGGCAAGGCGCTGGTGCCGCCGCCATGGGTTTCATTGAAGGTTTGTGGAGCCTGATCAAGATCAGTGTTGAGTTCACTGTGAATGCGGTAAAAGCCACCTGCAACGGGCTGGAAACCCTGATCAATTCAAACTTTGCGCAAATTCAGCAAATGCTCGTGGGTGCAGGCATGGCTGCCTACAACACTGCGCAAGAAATGATCGCCACCGTGAAAGAGGGTATGCGGCTGTTCAACCTCATTGGCTCCGATCGCCTGTTGCGCACAGGCCTGTTCGAATTTCTGGACGGCTATTCCGAAAGCGTACCCCACCTTCGGCGCTTGCGCAATGCAGCCACGGTGGTGGTGGCCATTGGCATTGAAGTTTTGCTGGCCCTGGCCACTTTTGGAGGCAGCCTTGCAGTGGGCGCAGCGCGAGTGGGTGCCAGGGTTGCAAACGGAGCCAGCAAAGTGGGCCCATTTACCCAGGCTGCAATTCGACACCTGGCCAATTACGCCAAAGCGCTGGAAAAGGCACAGGCCTCCAAACTGCGTGCATCCGATAGTGCGCCCTCTGGCAACCGATCTTCAAAAAACAGCAACACCACCACCGCTGCGGGAAGGCCTGCTGAGCCCGGCAAGCCGGCAGCGAGCAATACACAAGGTGCAAACACACCCAAAGTGGCCGAGACCAAAACAGCCGGTGAACCCATCAGCATGATCAACGGTGAAGAACTGCTGCAATTGCTCGATTGCTCAATGCCCGGCCTGGTGGGCCTGAACTGGCAACGCACTTACCGCAGCAGCCTTGCAGAACAAGGATTCAATGCAGGGCTTGGGGCCGGTTGGGCGCACCCCTTAACCGATGCTGCAGGCTTTGAAGAACAGTACGTTTACAACGCACGCAATGTGCTGGTTCAGCGCACGCTAAAAAGCGGTTACAACATTTACTTTGAATGGGAGCAGGCGGGCGAACACTCCCGCTGTGTTCGCCAGTGGGGCGACCCCGTGGGCGGTCAACCCACCTACCACTACCGGTTTGAATGGGGTATTCACGGCACGACCACCAACGTTGCCATGGATAGCCGCGGTGCCCGCACCGAATACCAATTCAATGCCCAAGGCTTGCCCGTGCTTGAAAAGGGCCCTGAAGGCGGCGTTACTTGTACACGCTACAACAGCAGTGGGCAGGTGTTGGAGCGCGTGGATGCCCTGGGCCACCGAGAGCAGTTTCAGTACAACAGCCAAGGCCATTTGGTGGCGTACACCAACAAGCTTGGGCAGCTGCACAGGTTTGAAGTCAACGCACAGGGGCAGGTGTTAAAGCACATCGATGCTGCAGGCCATGTGCGCAGCAACACTTACACACTTGAAGGCTTGCTGGCCAGCCACACCGATGCCACAGGTGCCACCACACGTTACCGCTACAACCACCTGGGTTTGTTGTTTGAAGTAACAAACCCCTTGGGCCAAAGCACGCGCATGTTGTACAACGCGCAAGGCCAGCTGCAAGCGCAAACCAATGCACTGGGGCAAAGCAACACTTACCAATTCGACGCCTGGGGGCGGCTGGCAAGCATAAGCAACCCGCTGGGGCGCAGTGCCTATTACGCCTACGACTTACTGGGTCGATGCACCCGCGCCACCAACCACGAGGGCTTAAGCACCGAATACAGCTACGGCCCACTGGGCCAGCTTGAACGTATTACCGACCCCACCGGCCGCAGCACGGTTTACGAATATGCCGACAAATTAAGCCAGCCCACCGCACGCATTGATGCACAAGGTTTTACCCATGGCACGCATGCACTTTTCCAGCCAGTCTGGTTTGTCCAATAATTTACCAATTGCTTTATCAAGGTCTTGCTGAATACTCTGGCCGTAAGCCATTTCAGCTTTGGCAAGCGCTTTTGCAAACACGTCAAAACCTGGCCTCATCATCGCCAAGTCAATCAAGTCGCGATTGAACACACCTTCATCCGCCCAGCTGTCGGAATTCGCGAGCAATTTGCTTGCAAGCAAGTCAACAACACTCAGCGTGGCAACCCCGCACACTACATCAGTAGGTTTGGGCATCTCAAACTCTATCCAGCCTTCCAGCACAATTTCAAATTTGATGTTGTGTTGGCCCAGTCCAATTGCAGTGCGAATGCCGTATTGGTCTGCACGCACTTCTCGAAGTTGCGAAATCAAAGTGGTGTTTTCATTGAAAAGCCCCAGCACGTTTCCAGATTCCCGCACCAATGTACGCAAGGCCCTGTAGCTGGCAAGGTCAGACACCATCAAATCGATGTCCACTGACTCCCTGTATTCCCCATGTCGCAGCGCAATTGCCGTACCTCCGCCAAAGTAGCACTGGTGTGCTTTCAGCAAGTCGGCATTCATCAAGCGAAGTACCTGTTCAATTGCCTGGTGGTGTATGCGTTTAAACATTCAGGCACCGTCCTTCGAACCAGGTTCAAACTTCGTCCGCAGTCGCTCGATCAACTGTTGTTCATCCGCAGTTATTTTCGTTTCATCAATATGCCGCCAGTTGCGCACATAAATATCCCAGGCTTGCCGGGGAGTAATCGATTCAGCCCCCTGCACATGCCAGGCAAGCGATTTCAATTGAGGGTAGTTGCCCAAAGCGATCACTTCAGGAATCGGTGCAGTTCTATCATCGCAAGCACTCACAATTCCGCACCTTAAGCCCAGTGCGGCCACAGCAGCCCAATAGGCGCCCGCGGCTACAGAGGGCTCCCCCAGTTCAATCCGGTGCAGAGTAGTTCGTGAAAGACCCGCGGCAGTGGCCACCGCCTCGGCACTTAATTTGTTGGCCTTGCGGTATTGCTTCAATTGTTTGCCCAAAGCAAGCAATTGATCTCGCGGTGTGGCAGTTTGTAAATTGAATTTGGCTGGCATAGTGTTTCTCATTCTATACAAAAATAGAATTTTGTATACAACCAGAAACAAATTGTCGCTTATTCCACCGAAAAGCTCGACCCACAGCCGCAGGTGCTCTTTGCCTGCGGATTGTTGAATACAAAACGCGAAGCCAGGGTGTGGGCTTCATAGTCGATGGTGGTGCCTTCCAGGTAGGGTGCGCTAACGGGGTCTACATAAATGTGAATGTAGGGGTTGATTTGCACCAAAATGTCGTCCTCGTCCGTTTCTTTGGCGAGGTCGATTTTGTATTCAAAACCTGAACAGCCACCACCCTGCACATACAGGCGGATCATGGCCGGTTTGTGCATGTTGTCGCGCAGGTCCAGAATTCTCTCCTGCGCTGCGTCGGTCAAGGCAATGTTACAAGTGGGTGTTGCTGCTTCAGTAGTCATGTCAAATCAGGTCGGTTTCCGCTTTCTCGGTCTCACAGCTGGAAATTCTCCAGCTGCCGTCCGGGCGCTTCTGTAATACGTAGTATACGTTCCAAAGCGTTTTTTGGCGGTCAACCATCTGCACCGCGTGTAGTGCATTCATTCCATCGGTCTCAAATTTCACAAAGCGGACCGAGGCGGGGCGGTATACCACGTCATAGCCGTCACGCACCATTTGCATAAAGGTGTCGGCATCGCCAAACATGGTTTGAATATTGGGGGTTGCGTAGGAAAAGGCTTTTGGGCCATCGCCTTGCTTGAAGGCTTCGAGTTGGGCTTCAATCACTGCCCTGGTTTGCTGTTGGTCTTCGGCATCGCCTGCGTGGGTCAGGCTGGTGGTAAACAATGTTGCTAAGCCAGCTGCAAAAAAAACCAACCACAACTTCCAAATTTTTTGCCTGAAACTGCTTTCTTTGTCCAAGGTTTGTTTACGCCTGGGAACTTCATTGACTTGATTCGGCATTTACCCACTACCTCCAATGGAATCAATCGCTTGGCGTTTAAGTGTGCCATGAAGTGTCCTGCTGAACAAGACACTTTACATCGCTGTGCGGAAACCCGCATCCAGCTTTGTTCAGCGCCTGTTCAGGCTGACATATTTCTTTAAAGAAACACTCACATCCATGTAACACAGCGGCCAGACAATCCGGGGGTCTTAAACGGAGGTCGAGATGTCATCACTAACCAAAAAAGAAATGGAAATCCTTTCCAGCCCTACATTCCAGCAAATCATTAACCAGCACTTGGAAAACCCTTCACGTCGAACCATTTTGAAAGGTTCCGTGGGTGTCGCTGCTTTGGGCTTTCTTGGCCTGGCAGGTTGTGGCGGTGGTGATGGCGCGGTGGCTGGTGCGCCCCGCAGCACCCAACTCAACGCGGTGGGTTTTAGTTCAACATCCTTGAGCACTGCTGACTCGGTGATCGTTGCTGAAGGTTACCAATACCAGGTTCTGTACAAGTTGGGTGATCCTATTGCCGCGGGCGTAGCCGATTACATGAACGACGGTTCAGACGCAGCCAACAACCCTTCGGAATTCCAGTTCCGTTCCGGTGATCACCATGACGGCATGTACTTCTTCGGCATTGGCTCAAACAACGCATGGGATCCAGAAGCCAGCGACCGTGGTCTTTTGGTGGTCAATCATGAAGCCATTACGCCTTTGTTCCTGCACGTGAACGGCCCCACGAGCGTCGCGGGTGTTCGCGATGCCAACGAAGCATTGAAAGAAATGTATATTCACGGTGTGTCGGTAGTGGAAGTACGCCGTGGCAGCAATGGCCAGTACAGCGTGGTTCAGAACAGCCTGTTCAACCGCCGCATTCACACATTGACCGACATGGAAATCAGCGGACCGCTGCGCGGCAATCCATTCATGGTCACCAAGTACTCGCCAAATGGCACACGCACTCGCGGTACCATCAACAACTGTGCAAGCGGTTACACACCGTGGGGCACTTACCTGGCCTGTGAAGAAAACTGGGCAGGCTATTTTGGCAACAGCAACCCTGGAACCCGCACATCCAACGAACAGGCTTCAATGCGCCGTTATGGCGTGCGTGCCACTGTGGGTAATGGTCGTGAAGGCTGGAACACTGCCAGCGAAGTGGGTCAGGTGGGCGAGCCATTCAGCCGCTGGAACGTAGGAATCGTCGGTGCAACTGCGGCTGACGACTATCGCAATGCCGCAAATACGTATGGCTGGAACGTTGAAATTGACCCGTTCCGCCCAAACAGCATTCCCAAGAAGCGCACCGCCATGGGCCGCTTCGCACACGAGGGTGCATGGGTAGGCCCCGTTGAGGCCGGCAAGCCAGTGGTGTTCTACATGGGCTGCGATTCTCGCTACGAATACATTTACAAGTTTGTATCGACTGCCAACTGGGACCCCGCCGACATGATGGGTGGCCTGCAAGCTGGCGACAAATACCTCGACTTCGGTAAGTTGTATGTTGCGAAGTTTGATGCGGACTTCACCGGTGAGTGGATTGACCTGACCACTGTGGCCAATGGCACAACAATCACTGCCGTGCGTGGTTCAGGCTCTTTGAGCACAGCTCCGATTACCTACACCGTGACTGATTCCAACGAACAGTTCTGGAATACACGTTTGCTGGCTGACATTGCAGGCGGTACGCCAATGGATCGCCCAGAGTGGGGTGGCGTGAACCCGCGCAACGGCGAGGTGTACATGACATTGACCAACAACACCAGCCGCCGTGTAGCCGATCCAGCCAACCCACGTGTGTATTTCGACAATGACACCGATGGCGATGGTGTTGGTGATGCGGGTTCTCAGGGCAACGTCAACGGCCACGTCATTCGCTGGAGAGAAGACGGTAGTGACCCTGCAGCCACCAGCTTCGAATGGGATATCTACCTGTTCGGCGCGGAAGACGATGACATCGACAATCCGAACGTAAACCTCTCTGGTTTGACCACAGAAAACGTACTGTCCAGCCCTGATGGTCTGTGGTTCTCTGAAAAAACAGGTGTGTTGTACATCCAGACCGACGACGGCGCCTTCACAGACACCACCAACTGTATGTTAGTGGCTGCCGTGCCCGGTGAAGTGGGCGACGGTGCAGAAGTGGACGTGGACAATACGGCAGGCGGTGCCGGTGTAGTACGCACGAAAGTGGGTGCTGTGGGTACACTGCGCCGTCTGGTGGTGGGTCCAAAAGACTGTGAAATCACAGGTTTGACTGAAAGCGGCGACGGCAAAGCGCTGTTCATCAACATTCAGCACCCCGGCGAAGAAACCAGCGATCTCGCCAATCCAACCAGCTCCTGGCCTTATCCGCTGGCTGGTGGTGGTTTCGGTAACCCTGCGGCTGGAGTAACGCCATCAGGTACCATCCGCCCACGTTCGGCCACCATTGTGCTGACACGTATTGATGGGGGCTTGATCGGTCAGTAAGCGGTCAATCAACAGGCAGTAGTTACGAAGTAGTACCCAATCACCCCGCAGTGTGCACGCACTGTGGGGTGAATCCGTTCTGAAGCTTCAAGGGTAAGAACAGATAGTTGAGCAGGCTATCAAAAACCAGGGGACAGATGTGAAGTTGTATGTGAAGGTTTCCACATCGCTGATGTGCATGGTGGGTTTGGTGCAATTGGCGAATGTGCATGCGAACCCGGTAACAACCCCAGCCACCACCACAGCCACGCCCACGCCAATGCGCTGGGTAGTCAATATGGGCAATCAAACCCAAGGCACCGCTCCCGCTGGCATGTTGCAAACTTTGCAAAACACCCTGGGTGTTCCGGTCAAGCTGGTTCGTCCGCTGTTGCAGCCCGACAGTTATCTGGTTGAAATGCAAAGCCTGCCTGTGCTGGGCAGTTTGCAAACACCCCAAGCCATTCGTGCGGCGCTTCAAGCCTTGCCAGGTGTGCGCTTTGCCAGCCCCGACATTCAATTGCAACGCACGGCAGTGCCTTCGCCTAACGACGGCGCTTACTCGGTCAACCAAGCCAGTTACATGCACACCGGCGCGTATGCCTCCCTGCGCATGCAGGATGTATGGGAGCAAACCCGCGGCAGCAGCAATGTGGTGATTGCCGTGCTCGATTCGGGTGTTTTGTTTGACAACCCCGAATTGAAGGGGCGCTTGTTACCCGGCTACGACTTTGTCAGCAACGTGACCCCACCCACCGGCACTCGGGAAAACGGCACTGTATTTGACTCGGGTTCGAATGACGGCAATGGCCGCGACCCCGACCCTTCCGATCCCGGTGATGCGCCACCCTCAGGCTTTAACTGCCCAGATGGTTCAACCACCAGCTCGTGGCATGGCACCACCGTGGCCTCTGTTGCGGCTGCGCAGTCCAACAACGGGCAATTTCTCGCCGGTATGGACTGGAATGCCAAGGTACTGCCGGTGCGTGTTTCTGGGCGGTGCGGCATTGCCACCAGTTCCGATATTGTGGATGCATTTTACTGGGCCACTGGCTCGGGGCGTGTGGACCCCACCATTGGCGTGAACCCCAACCCAGCCAATGTAATCAACCTCAGTTTCGCCACTGACACACCTCTGTTTGGCGGTGGTTGCGCTGCAAACGACATGGTGGCGCTGGCCATTGCCGATGCAAGGGCGCGCAATGTGTCTGTGGTGGTATCCGCAGGCAACAATTCCGGCGGGGCCGTGCAATACCCGGCCAACTGCGCGGGCACCATTGCTGCCGGGGCAGCCGAGCAAGATGGTCAGCTGGCAAACTACTCTGCCAAAGGTGGTAGCAGCAACTTCCTCACCCTGCATGCACCGGGCAACTCAAACGGCTTGTACGTCGGCGCCAGCAACACCGGTGGTTCTACGCCCAGCGCCAATGGCAGCACGGCATTTTTGTTCGCAGGCACCAGTTTTTCCGCGCCCATGGTGGCGGGTGCCATTTCACTGCTCAAGGCGGTGCGCCCCAGCCTTACCCCCAGTCAAATTGACACCTTGTTGCGCAATAGCGCCCGGCCTTATCCGGCCAACGCCAGTAATTCAACGGGTTTGTTTGGGCGTTTGGACTGCACGCCCACAAGTTGTGGGGCGGGTTTGCTCAATGTGCTCGGTGCGGTTCAGGCTGCCCGGGCATTGAGCAACCCCTTGCCGGTGGCCAATGTCCAGCAATCGGCTGCGGTGGCCAGCAATGGCCCGTTTGTGCTGGATGCGGCTTTGTCTACCAACAGCGCTGGTGGCAATGCCAACCTCACCTTCAGTTGGCAACAGGTGTTTGGCAACCCGGTGGTTTTGGCTGGCACCAGCACCAGCGCCTTGCAGGTGCAGTCGGGCATGGCCGGCAACATTGCTGAATTCGCGCTCACAGTCACCGACACCAGCACCAATCGCAGCAATACCAGCGTGGTTCGTTTGGCCAACACCGCAGTGAACGAACGCACCTTTACCCCCAGCAGCACCGGGGGCAGCGGCACCAGCACTGGCGGGTCAGGCACTTCCACCCCCTCGTCGACCACTACACCGGTGGCCGCAAGCTCGGGTGGGGGTGGCGGCGGCGGAGCATTGGGGCTGCCCGGCTTGTTGGCGATGTTGATGCTATTGGGGCTTTGGCGGCAAAGGGCTGGGGTTGCCTGAAAAAGTTGGGATAGAATCGGGATTCACTTGGTCATACCCCAACCAACAATCAGCCAAGAATCCAAATGCCCAGCCCAGTACCGCAGCATCAAGAACACACCACCCTTCGTTGGGAATATGCGTCCGTAGTTGGCATTTTGGCCATTTGGGTCAGCATGTTGAGCCTCAAAATCGGGGTTGGGCTCATCGCGGGTCTCGCCATTTTTGCCCTTACCCGCTTTACCCGCCGTGGCTTTGTGCGCCTGTTGCAGCCACACATCAACAAATTCAAGGGCCGCTTCATGCGAGTCCTGTTTGGCTGGTTGCCCACCTTTTTAACCACCGCAGTGGTGGCAGCAGCCATCGTATTGCTGGGCATTGGTTTAAACAGCGGCGTTCGCTTTGTGCTGGCCACGATGACCCAGCAAGGCCCCCAGTTGGTTGAGGAGGCGCTGCGCAATCTGAATTCGGTCACCGCCAGCCTGCCGCAGGCCATTAAGGAACACATACCGGGCAAACCCAGCGAATTGTTTCGCATGATCAGCAAAGACGACAGCGACTTCGTGGGCTACATCCGCAGCTTCGGCGGCGCCAGTTTCTTCATTTTCCTGCAATTTGTGTTTGCCCTTATTCTCGGTGTCTCCGCGGCGCTCATGGTGCCCTCACCAGCGGCGGGTGGGCCCTCCAAGCCTTTGGCTGATGCCTGGCTTGAAACCCTTGAGCGTTACGTACGCTGCTTCACGCTGCTGATGGGCGCACAGGTGTATGTCAGCATCTGGAACACTTTCTGCACGGCCGTGTTTATTTACGGCATTTTGCCCGCGTTTGATGTGGTGCTTCCTTTCCGTGAGCTGTTGCTCATGTTCACCGCCGTGGCCAGCCTTATTCCTGCGGCCGGCAACATCATGGCCAACACCCTTATTCTGGTCCTTACCATTCGCTACGGCGTTTTTGTGGCTTTGGGCTCGGTCATGTATTTGTTCATCATTCACAAGCTTGAGTATTTTGTGAACGGCTACATCATTGGCCGCAATGTGCGCGCCAGCGTGCCTGAAATGCTGATTGCCATCATTCTCGGTGAAGTGGCTTTTGGCTTGCCGGGGCTGATTACCGCGCCGGTGACTTATGCATTTTTGAAAATGCACTGGCAACGGTGGGGGTGGGTTTGACCCCCGCATTTGAGTATCCTCCAAAACGCGTAGAGACATCCCTTACTGCAAAAATGACGATTGTGTGAATTGACGCTCGCATTCAATATTGGCCACGTAATTATTATTTTGTTAAACAAATAATTAAAAGGTCGAGAGATGAGTCAATTCAACAAACTAACAAAACTTGCTATTGCGGTTTCCGTCTGCATTGGCTTGGCATCCTGCGGTGGTGGTGGTGGTGGCGACAGTGGCGCCTCTTCTGGTGGTGGCGGTGGAACAGTCAGTGGTGCCGCGGCCAAGGGCATTATTCAAAACGGCATCGTCACCTTGTTTGATGGTGCTGGCAACCCCCTGAGTACCACTTCAAGTCCAATTCGCACCAGCGCAAATGGAAGCTACACCGCCACCTTGAGCAATGCAAGTTATGCAGGTCCGTTATTTGTTGAAATCTCGGCTGACGGCATGACCACCATTCTGAACGAAGCCACTGGTAGTTCAGATCCAGCAACTGGATTGTCCGGCGCGTTGATCAAGTCAGTAGGCAACATCAACGCAGGGCAACCGGTCAGCATCAACGCCACACCATTTACCACGATTGTTGCCGAGCTAGTGGAGCGTTCCCGGGGCAGTGGCAACGCAACCCCTTTGCTTGTTCAACAAGCCCAAGTCGCAATCACAACCACCTTGGGTTTCAACCCCGTGGCAACCCAGCCCGTCAACCCTCGCGATCCTGCCAGTTCTGATGCAAGTCCAGAAGCAAAAAAACAGGCCATCTTGCTGGCTGCTTTGGCGCAACTCAGCCAAGGAATCGCTGATGCAGATTGCCCAGAAGGTACTACCCCCGCAGCCAAACAAATTTGTGCAGCCAACAGTCTGGCCATGGCCTATGCCGGCTCGAGCATTGCCAATAACCAGGCCACAGTTTCTATTGATGGCTCACAAATTCAAGGTTTTACCGCGGCTATTAGTGCCGTCTCAAGCAACCTGTCAATCAATCAGACTGGCGCTTCAGTGGACCCCGCAACCGACCCTGCCACTGACGAAATTCGCATGGCGGAAATGAACCCGAATGAACCTCAAACTACCGAGGTTGCAACACCTGAACAAGGTTTCAATGAAACTGACGTGGCGGCGGTCAAAACCCTGTTCAACAACCTTCGGTCCAATGCAGCCGCACTGGATAACGATGAACTGAACGGTCCGCTGGAAACACAGCTTGCAGACTTCGCCGACAGCTTGACCAGCCAGGCGACCGGTCTTGAACCTGGCCCGTTTGATATCACCGAGGCTACGGCTTTGGGGATCGAGCTTTGGGCGACTCACCAGTTCTTTGCAGCTCAGGATCCGCAATCCTCCCGTCCAGTTTTCTTTTCTGCCGGCTCTGCCGCTTGTCTGGTTCTGTCTTCTGTTACACGCGAGCCTGATCAACCAGTCACGGGTGTGGTGTTTGCAAATTCCTCGGGCGCAAACAATGCCAGATTTGTGGGTTGTACCGTATTTGGCGACGGCGCAAGTCGCCCTCAGGGGAACGGTTTCCTTGAGTTGCGAAACTACGTATTGATGACACCAATTTCCGGTCAGGTAAACACCTTCAATGTGGAAAGCGACTCTCGTTTTTGTGACATAGATTTCAATCAGGACAATTCATTTGACCGTTGCCTGAGCCTTGAAGGAAACAGTCGCGTGATCGGCGGTGTTGCGGGTGCCAATGTGGCTACCGCCAGTGGCAACAAGACCTTTGACAGCATGGGTGTCACAACCAGCATGACCGGTTCATTTAGCGGAATGGTGGCTCCGCCCATTGAATTCGATTTTAGTGATTCAGCAAACCCGACTGCGGTTGAACTTGCTGACACGACAAACGTGGATATCGACTTTACCGCCACGTTCCCTGATGAAAACAGTGTGACCTTGGTCGGCAGCGGCTCATTCACTACCACTTCTGGTGATCAAACGATTACCACTGCTTTGAGCAGCTTCAATGTAAGTGGCACTGAGGATCCCGAGACCCAGGAGTCAACCGGTTCAATCGAAGCACAGGGGCGAATTGAGACTCAATTGGGTGCCTTGCGCGGCAGCTTCTCTGCTGACAGTGATGCAGGGGTTATCGAATTCACGGGTGCGGTTGATTTGAAAGAGGGTAGTGCTACAAATACCTTGTTTGAAGGTGCAGTAACCCTCAGTGGCACCCCAGCCACTGAAACAATGCCCGCTACCGCCTCAGTTCTGTTCGACGGTACACTCAGCTTGCCCAATCGCCCGGAGCTGGTCGTAGAGCTTCAGGTGAACAACGCGGTGTTGAACGACACCATGGATGGGGTTGACACTGGGTCACTGGCATTCACTTATCAGCAAAACGGCACCACCGTAATCCTGAACGCATCGAGAAATGAACAGGGTGTGGAATCCATTACCATCAGCTCACCCACCAGCATGGTTACAGTTGGGCCTTTCAATCCTGACTCTGCGCAAACCGTGGATGTGTTGCGAGATGGTCGACTGGCGGCACGCTACAATGTGGCCGATGCCCGGGTCAATTACGTGGATGGTACGTTTGAACAATTCTAATTTCAGTCTCAAGGCCGCCGCTGTGGCGGCGGCCTTTTTTATTTCAGATACGGCAAGCGCCAGCGATTCCGGGCAGTACCTGCTCGAATTCAGTGGTCAAACCTATCAGGCCAACAACGCAACATCAATTGATCAGTTCGACGATCAATTCACCGGGTACAGCCCGAGGCACAGCCAGGTATTTGGCCTGGCCGAGAATGCTGCATATCTGCAAGCCAGTCGAAATGGGTTTACCTTGCAAGCCTACAAGCGGCAGGAAATTTTTATCAATGCAGGCCGAGAAACCGGTCAGCTTTACGCCGACATTAATGCACGCGTACCACCCAACACCAATCGCGCTTACGCGGTTGATTTCGATGGTTATGGAATTGAACACACTGGTTTAAGTTTCGCCAAAACCCTGAAGTTGCCGAGTGTTGAAATATCACCTGCATTTCGGGTTTACAACATCGACCGGTACCGTGAAATTCAGGCCAAAGGCTTCGCTGCGGCTCGCGCAGATGGCAGCTACGACATCAATGTCAATACCGTAGAGCGCGACACGGAAGCCGATTTTCAGTTTCCTGCTGGTCCTAGCCCAAGTGGCCTGGGTTACGCCCTGGACCTGGCTGTGCAATGGCAGGCCAGGCCCAATATTCTGATGTTTGCCAACGTTCAGAACCTGTTTAATAGCAATGAAATTGACAGTACCCCCACCACTGTCCAAACCATCAACAGCAATGTCAATCAGTTCGATTCTGATGGTTTCCTCAACTACAACTCAGCCATTCAGGGGCGCAATAGTCGAGAAAACTACACCTTCAGCTTGCCTGTCAAAACCCACGTCGGTGGGCTTTACTCCACAGGCGCAGCACATGTTCACCAACTCGGTTTTGATGTCAAACACATCAACGGCTTGGTTTTACCCCGCCTGAGCGCGGGCTGGCAGCAACCTTTCCCTTGGCTCGAAGGTATCACTGTGGGCTATGAAACGCACTTCGAGGCATTCGATTTTGCGGCGTACTTCAAACATGGCGGGGTCAAGTTTGGGTTCGATACCTTGAGTGATGAAAGTCGCCGAGTGGAGTACTTGCAGTTTTTTTGGCTGGCCAAGCTGTAAAATCGAGCAATTCTTCCTATCTTCAGGGGTAATTGCTTGAATTGGTTTCAGCGAATCAACCCAGCCTGGTTTCTGGCAGGGGTGGCGTTTTTTTTGCCGATTAAGCCGGCGCCGGTGAATTTGCTGTTGGCTATTGCAATTCTATTTTCGTTAATTAATTCTGAATGTCGTCAAACTATTGGTCGTTTGTTCACTCGAGTAGAGTTAGTTCCCCTTTGGCTGCTTCTCGGGTATTTGGCACTCACGTTTTTTCATCCTGGCAATGATGAATCCAACTATTCAGAGTTCATTAGCAAGTATGGGCGACTGTCTCTAATTCCGTTTCTAGCCAGTATCCTGATCAATCCAGAAAACAGGCATCTGGTTGGTAAAGGATTCTTGGCTGGAATGGGGGTAGTACTGGCTTTGTCGTACGCTGTTTGGTTCGGGGTTGATCCGTCGTATTTCGGCGCCAAGGCAACCGACATGTATGCCATTCCAAGTAATCCAACCGTATTCAAATCGCACATCACACATAACTTCTTTTTGGTTGTCGCAATTTATCTGTGGATCTTGTCTATCTTTCGCTCGGAAAAACTGCTTTCCAAATTGATCTTCGCTTTGCTAACCTTACTCGCGCTGGTTAATTTGTTTGGCATGATCGATGGGCGTACAGGCTGGCTCGTTTTCATGGTCGTCCCTTTGTATTTTGGTTATCAAAAACTTGGGTTGAAAGGTTTCGTAATTGCTGGTGTTGCGTTTGTCGCTTTATTGGTTTCAGCGTATTTTTTAGTCGACAATGTACACGACCGTTTTTCCACCACTTGGTTGGAAGTTCAACAAGTGCTTCAGGATAAACCTCAGCAGGAAACCAGTATTGGAGAACGCGTTATGTACTTGACCGCCAGTTGGTCTGCTTTCATCAACGCTCCTCTATTCGGTTACGGGTTGGGTGGAATTCAGGCTGCTGTTCAACCATTTACCTCGGCGGCAGGTTGGCCGCCTTTTTACAACCCTCACAACCAGTTTCTAATGTTGGTGTTGCAGGGTGGTTTGCTGGCGCTTGTTTTGTATATTTGGTTCTTCGGTGTTGCGGTTTATCGAAGTAGTCAAAATACGTGGTCGAGTACTTACGTTCTACCCTTGATGATGTTCTATCTGGTTGGAAACATGCTGAACTCATTCCACTTTGATTTTGCTGAAAGTGTGGGTTTTTTGATTTTATATTCAGCGTATCTGGGTAGTGCAAAATGACCTTGTTTATTCATGCACCCAATGTGCATCAAGGGGGCGGCCGAACCTTGCTGAGCGCTCTTCTGGGGCAAGTGGATAAAACTGCTTGTTGCGTGTTGGACGAACGCATGAATAAAAGTGATGCAGTTTTTAATCCTGCAACTCATTCGATCAAGCCAACACTGTTTGATCGACTTTGCGCTGAAATTTTTCTGGCAAAGAACGCGAAAGCCGATGATATTGTGCTGTGCTTTGGTAATTTGCCCCCTTTGTTTAAATCACGCGCCAAGGTGACTGTTTTTCTTCAAAACCGGTACATGTTTGGCACCCACGATTTTTCCCGATTCGCACTAGGTACCAAGTTGCGTTTATGGTTGGAGCGTTGGTGGTTCTGCACCCGTATGCGGTCGAACTATCAAATCATTGTTCAATCGGTAACTATGCAGCGTGAACTACAGTCTAGCCTCGGTTTTAAAGCAACGGTTTTACCTTTTCTTGCGGCTAATGATGAGCCAAGCATAATCACTGCCGAGAGTTTTCAAAACAAAGAATTTGATTTCGTATACGTGTCTTCGGCCGAGCCACACAAAAACCATGCAGCACTTCTGGAAGCGTGGGTGTTGTTGGCTGAGCAGGGTATAAAGCCAACCCTTGCGCTTACCGTAAGCGGGCAAACTGCCGCGAATGTTGCCCAGTTAATTGAGCAGAAAAAAACTGCACATGGCTTGCAAATTACCAACTTTGGTACTTTAAAGCATGGCGATGTTCACAATCTATACCGCGCTTCAAACGCCTTGATCTTCCCCTCAAAGCTGGAATCATTTGGCCTTCCATTGCTTGAGGCCAGCAAGTTGGGTATGCCGGTTCTTGCACCAGAACTGGACTATGTTCGTGACGTAATCGAGCCTGCTCAAACTTTTGATCCAAATTCTCCTACTTCGATTGCCCGGGCTGTTTTGCGTCATCTCAATATACATTTGCCCAAAACGGAAACTGTTGATGCCAAGGCATTTCTGGCCCACGTCTTGCAGCAGGACAAGCAATGAGAATACTGATAGTCACCCAGTATTTTTGGCCTGAAAGTTTCATGATCAACGAAGTGGTCAAGGCCTTGGTTAAACAGGGCCATCAAGTAGTGGTTGCTACAGGTAAACCCAATTATCCCGACGGTAATATTTTCCCAGGCTACAGGGCCAATGGGGTTCAGCGAGAACTGTTTGGCGAACAAACGCTCATAGTACGAGTTCCCACATGGCCGCGTAAACATGGTGGTGCCAAAAATCTTATCTTGAACTACCTGGTATTTGTTTTTGCGGGCATGTTCTGTTTGCCTTGGGCTTTGCGCGGTTTGAAGTTCGATGCAATATTGGTGTACGCACCTTCACCCATCACGCAAACTATTCCAGCAATTCTATTGAAGTGGATTAAACGTGCGCCACTGGCTTTGTGGGTTCAAGACTTATGGCCGGAAAGTTTGCAGGCCACAGGTTTCGTACGCAATAAGAAAGCACTGACCGCCGTAGGTTATATGGTTTACTGGATTTACAAGGGTTGCGACCTGCTGCTGGCCCAGTCCAAGGCATTTATTGCACCAT
Source organism: Limnobacter sp. CACIAM 66H1 (assembly GCF_001601825.1). Taxonomy (GTDB): domain Bacteria; phylum Pseudomonadota; class Gammaproteobacteria; order Burkholderiales; family Burkholderiaceae_B; genus Limnobacter. The sequence goes on from NZ_LUJK01000019.1 coordinate 22,971, forward strand.
TGAATAAATATGCAAACCTTAGCAAGATTCGTTATCAACCCAACTCTTTTCCAGAACAGAGCACAGAAGCGCTTGTTGATGGGCCTGCGGCATTGCTAGCCACCCTGGAAAACAGATTCTGCGTAGTTTTTGCCGGAAACCTTGGGCAGGTTCAAGCACTGGATTGTGTTATCGATGCAGCTGAATTGTTGAAAGATCACCCTGATATTTCAATCGTACTTGTTGGAAGCGGCAGTAAAAGCGAATGGCTCGCCCAACAAAAACGGGAACGGGGCCTTGACAACCTTGAGTTACCTGGCCGGTTTCCAATGCAAACCATGCCTTCCATTTTCAATAGGGCGGGTGCGTTACTCGTCTCCTTAGAGGATGATCCTATTTTTGAACTAACGATCCCTAGTAAAGTTCAGGCTTATTTGGCTGCGGGGAAACCAGTATTGGCCAGTTTGAATGGCGAGGGTGCACAGGTCGTGCTTGAGGCCAAAGCTGGTCTAGCGTCGCCCGCCGGAGACAGTGCGGCGTTGGCAGCAAATATTTTGAAGATTAAGCAGATGCCGAGTGACGAACGCGATACATTGGGCCGCCAGGGGAAGTTGTATTTCCTTGAGTATTTTGAAACTGAAAGCCAAGCCCGTCACTTGGCTGAAACGCTCAGTGCCATGGGAAAGGGTAAAAAATGAAAATTCTGGTGTTGGGTATTACAGGCATGTTGGGTAGTGCAGTGTTCAAAGCGCTGTGTGAAAGCAAACAATTTCAGGTGTGGGGCAGTCAACGCAGCCTTAGCTGTCACCCAAAGCTTGCTGCCTTGCCCTCGGCGGGCATTCTCACCGGGGTGGATGTCCTGGATCAGGACACGTTGGTGAACACTTTTGCAAAGGTTAAGCCCGATGTGGTCATCAACTGCGTGGGGCTGATCAAGCAACTTGAGCAAGCCAACGACCCGCTAAGCGTTTTGCCAATTAATGCCATGCTACCGCATCGTCTATTGCGCCTGTGTAGCTTGGGTGGTGCCCGCCTGGTACATATCAGTACCGATTGCGTGTTCAATGGCAAGAAGGGCAATTACCTTGAAAGTGATCCTTCTGATGCCGAGGATCTGTATGGTCGGTCAAAGTACATCGGCGAGCTTACTGACAGCCCAAGCGCAATTACCCTGCGAACCTCCATTATTGGGCATGAGTTGGGCACCAGCTTCGCTCTGCTTGAGTGGTTTCTGGCGCAGCAAGGCAGCGTGAAAGGTTTTTCCAAAGCAATATTCTCCGGTGTACCCACTTGCGAACTGGCCAGAATCATCATTGAATATGTTCTGTCAAAGCCTCAGTTGCATGGTCTGTATCATGTGGCCGCTGAACCCATTTCCAAGCTGAGCCTGCTGCAACTGGTGGCCAAAGAGTATGGCGTACAAACCACAATCAATCCCGACAGCGGCTTGGTCATCGATCGATCACTTTGCGCTGCGCGCTTCCAGCAGGCAAGCGGGTATACTGCCCCTAAATGGCCTGATTTGATTCACAAAATGCGCCAATCCCGAATTCAATAAATACTGACGAGTCCCCATGTTCGACGGAAAAGTACTCATGATCACCGGTGGTACAGGGTCGTTTGGCCACACCGTGCTGAAGCGTTTTATCGAAACTGAAGTGAAAGAAATCCGCATCTTCAGTCGTGATGAAAAAAAGCAGGAAGACATGCGCATTGCCTTGGGCTGCGACAAGGTCAAGTTCTACATCGGTGATGTTCGCGATTATGACAGTCTTGCGCAAGCCATGACTGGCGTTGATTACGTGTTCCATGCTGCCGCCTTGAAGCAGGTGCCTTCCTGCGAGTTTTACCCTATGGAGGCCGTGCGCACCAACGTGTTGGGGACCGAGAACATGCTGAACGCGGCCATTGCCAAGGGTGTTAGTCGCGTGGTGGTTTTAAGTACCGACAAAGCGGTGTATCCCATCAACGCCATGGGAATTTCAAAGGCAATGGCGGAAAAGCTCATGGTTGCGAAGTCCCGCACCATCCCCGAGGGAGGTACTGTGGTGTGTGCCACCCGATATGGCAACGTCATGGCCAGTCGCGGCTCAGTCATTCCCTTGTTCATCCAGCAGTTGCTGGATGGTCAGGAAATCACGGTTACCGACCCCAGCATGACCCGTTTTTTGATGTCACTTGAAGAGTCGGTTGATCTGGTTTTGCATGCGTTTGAACATGGTCAGCAAGGCGATATTTTTATTCAAAAAGCACCAGCCTCTACTGTGGCGGATCTTGCCCAAGCATTGAAAGAACTTCTGAACAAAAACAACCCGGTTAAAGTCATCGGTACCCGGCATGGTGAAAAACTTTATGAGTCCTTGGTGTCGCGCGAAGAAATGGCCAAAGCTGAAGACATGGGCAGATATTTCCGCATCCCAGCAGATAATCGCGACCTGAACTACAAAAAGTATTTTGTAGAAGGCGAACAGCGTATTTCCGAATTCGATGACTACACGTCTCACAACACACATCGCCTGGATTTGCAGGGCGTAATGGATGTACTCAAAAAGCTCGACTATGTGCAGGAGTTTTTGAATGCTTAAGGTCATGACCCTAGTTGGTACCCGGCCTGAACTCATCAAGATGAGCCGCGTAATTGCGGAGCTGGACACGCACACAGAACACACCCTCGTGCACACTGGCCAAAACTACGACTATGAATTGAATCAGGTTTTTTTTGATGATCTGGGTATTCGAAAACCTGATTTTTTTCTTGAAGCTGTGGGCGAAAATGCAGCACAAACGATTGCTCGCATAATTGAAAAATCGGATGCAGTTCTTGAACAGATCAAGCCCGATGCGCTGATGCTGTACGGCGATACCAACTCGTGTTTGGCTGTAATTTCTGCCAAACGCCGCAAGGTGCCCGTGTTTCACATGGAGGCGGGCAATCGTTGTTTTGATCAGCGTGTACCCGAAGAATTGAACCGCAAAGTGCTGGACCACCTCAGCGACATCAATATGGTATTAACCGAGCACGCCCGTCGTTATTTGATCGCTGAAGGTATTCGCCCTGAAACAATCATCAAAACCGGCTCGCACATGCGTGAAGTGCTGAATTATTACATGCCCAAAATTCAGCAAAGCAAAGTGCTTCAAACCATGAAGCTGGAAGAGGGAAAGTTTTTCATCGTGAGCGCACACCGCGAAGAAAACGTAGACAGCCCAGAGAATGTGGCTGATTTGCTTGAAACCTTGAATGCCATGGCTGAGCAATACAAGTACCCCGTAATCGTTTCCACCCACCCGCGCACTCAAAAACGCTTGGCAGAACTTGACTTAAGCAGCATGAATCCGCTGATTCAGTTCCTGAAGCCATTTGGGTTCACCGATTATATTCGCTTGCAAATGGCCGCCTCCTGCGTGATTTCTGACAGCGGCACTATCACTGAAGAAACCTCATTGCTTGGATTGAAGGCTATTACCATTCGCAATGCACATGAGCGGCCCGAGGGTATGGACGAAGGCATTCTCATCATGTCAGGGCTGAAAAAAGCCCGTGTACTGGATGCTGTTCGAGTTGTGATTGAACAGAAAGCTGTGCAACCGAGTGTGGCTCCCGTGGTAAAAGACTACGAGAACCCCCATGTGGCCCGCCAGGTACTGCGAGTAGTGCTTAGTTACACCGACTACATCAATCGCACTGTGTGGTCCAAGTGAATGGTCAGCGTATCCTGGTAACCGGCGCTACTGGCTTTGTAGGCCAGCGGGTATGCCAACTGTTGGAAAACCTTGGGGCGGTGGTTGTTAAAACCACCAGGGCGCCTTCCAGCCAGCCCAATACATTTCAGGTTGCACCATTGGGTCCAAATACAGATTGGAATGAAGCATTGCAGGGTTGTAAGGCAGTGGTTCATCTTGCTGCCCGCGTGCATGTGATGAACGACCAGGCCGCCGACCCTTTGTTCGAATTCAGGCAGGCCAACACGCTCGGCACTTTGCAACTTGCCAGGCACGCGGTCCAATGTGGTGTTAGGCGATTGGTATTCATTAGCTCTATTAAAGTGAATGGCGAAGCGGGCGATTTCACGGCCAACGCCATACCGAACCCGATTGACCCCTATGGAATCTCAAAGTTTGAGGCCGAGCAACAGTTACTCGAACTGAGCCGTCAAAGTGGTTTGGAGGTGGTTATACTGCGTCCACCATTGGTGTATGGCCCCGGTGTAGGGGCCAACTTCCTGAAACTGCTTGGCGTTGTGGCTCGGGGAATACCATTGCCATTTGGAGCCGTGAACAACCAACGCAGCTTGGTGTATGTGGGTAATTTGGCCGATGCTATTGCTATCTGCCTGAATCATTCGAACGCGGTTGGAAAAACCTATTTGGTTTCTGACAATTCAGATGTTTCTACTCCACAGCTAGTTCGAGAAATGGCAATGGCCTTGGGGCGAAAAGCCAACCTTATTAATATCTCGCCTTGGCTAATTGAGTCCCTGGCCGCTTTGCTGGGTAAGCGTGCAGCTGCCCAGCGCCTATTGGGTAACCTTACGGTGAGCCCTCAGGCGCTGCATGAAGATTTGGATTGGGAGCCACCGTACAGCCTGCAGATAGGCATGAAAGAAACGGCTGAATGGTACATGCAGCAAGGCCAATTGAAACTACGATGATGAAACGTTTGTTCGACTTGTTATTGGGTGTTGTTGTGTTGGCAATTCTCGCTTTGCCAATTCTTGTTGTTGCATTTGCGGTACGCGTAACTTCCAAAGGTCCGGTTTTGTACTGGAGTGATCGAGTTGGCATTCACAACCAAATTTTTAAAATGCCGAAGTTTCGCAGCATGCGCGTGGGTACGCCAGCAGTTGCGACACATCTGCTCAGTGATCCTCATTCGCATCTAACGCCCATTGGCTCTTTTATTCGTAGAACCAGTCTGGATGAATTACCGCAATTGTGGAGCATTTTAAAAGGTGATATGAGTTTCGTGGGCCCGCGCCCAGCGTTGTTTAATCAGCACGACTTAATTGAATTGCGCACAGAAAAAGGTGTACACCATATTCTTCCTGGTTTGACGGGTTGGGCTCAAGTGAATGGTCGTGACGACATACCTATTCCCCGCAAAGTACAGTTGGATTATGAATACTTGCAAAAGCAAAGTTTGTTGTTCGACATTCAAATACTTTGGCTTACATTCCTGAAAGTGATTAAACGCGACGGTGTTTCGCACTAAGGCACACGTTCAACATGTTTCTTTCAAAATTCGCCAGTCCTGTTCTTAATTTGCCCCGCGTCGCCAAGCGACTAATCGTGTTGGCAGTGGATGCAAGCCTCTGTGTTCTCACGGTTTGGCTTGCCTATTATTTGCGTCTTGATTACTGGATCTCATTGACCAATCCTGATTTTGGCTGGAATCCAATGGCAGCTGTGGGGATGAGCCTTCTAATCGCGATTCCACTGTTCATCGTCAATGGTTTCTATCGGGCAATATTCAGGTATTCAGGTTTGTCTGCCATATTTACTGTCTCCAAAGTGATTGCGGTTTATGGCGTTATTTATGCGGCTATTTTCACTGCCATGGGTGTATCGGGTGTGCCGCGTACAGTGGGTATTATTCAGCCAATATTGCTTATGGTGTTTGTGGGCCTTACTCGCCTGTTTGCCCGGTTTTGGTTGGGTGGCTTGTACCGTAATCAATTGCAGTTGGCCAATTTGCCACGTGTGCTTATCTATGGTGCCGGCGCCACAGGCAGGCAACTGGCAGGTGCCTTGGCCAACAGCCATGAAATGCGCGTTGTAGGCTTTATTGACGACAACAAAGCTTTGCACAAACAAACCATCAATGATCTGAAAATTTTTAATCCGCAAGATCTGCAGGGTCTTGTTGAAACACTAGGCGTGAATACTGTGTTGCTCGCATTCAATGCTGCAAGTCGCAAACGTAGAAATGAAATTCTCGACAGTATTTCAAAAAGCAAAGTAGCGGTTCGAACTTTGCCGCGGGTTACTGAAATAGCAGCAGGAAAAATCAGTGTTTCTGATCTGCGCGAACTTGATATCGATGATCTTCTGGGGCGTGACCCGGTTAGCCCTGACCCCGAATTACTTTCAAAAAATATTCTTGGCAAAGTAGTTTTGGTGACTGGCGCAGGTGGCTCTATCGGCAGTGAGCTGTGTCGTCAAATTTTGAAAGTAGGTCCAGCGCAGCTTTTACTCGTTGAGCAAAGTGAATTCGCCTTGTATCAAATTCACCAAGAACTTGAGCAGAAGCCAGTAGCGAATAATCACGGGCAGGTTGTCTTAATTCCCTTTCTGGCCTCAGTTCGGGATGAAGTCCGTATGGACAGTATTCTTGCCAAATTTAAACCGCACACAATATTTCATGCCGCTGCCTATAAGCATGTGCCGTTGGTTGAACACAACTTGAGTGAAGGCATTCATAACAACGTATTCGGTACTTTCACAATGGCCAAGCTGGCCTTGAAGCATAGTACGGAAAATTTCGTGTTGATTAGTACCGACAAAGCGGTTCGCCCGACTAATGTCATGGGTGCCACCAAGCGCCTTGCAGAAATGTCGTTACAGGCCCTAGCTGAAACATCAAGCACAACCGTTTTTTCTATGGTGCGTTTTGGAAACGTACTTGGCTCATCGGGTTCAGTTGTTCCATTGTTTCGCCAGCAAATTCGCGATGGTGGGCCAATCACCCTCACTCACCAAGACATTACCCGTTACTTCATGACGATACCCGAAGCAGCGCAGCTGGTGATTCAAGCCAGCGCTTTGGCAAAGGGCGGGGATGTGTTTTTGCTCGATATGGGGGAGCCAATCAAAATTTACGATCTCGCTGTTCGAATGATTGAGCTATCCGGCCTCACCTTGAAGGATGAATCCAATCCCGAGGGCGATATTGAAATTCAGATTACAGGGCTACGGCCAGGTGAGAAGTTGTATGAAGAGTTGTTGATTGGGAATGAACCAAAACAAACAGTTCATTCGAGGATCCTGATGGGAACAGAATCATATCTACCTATACGGGAATTTGAACTCGAACTTCTTGAATTGTCTCGTTTCTTGAATCAGGGAAAACTTCGAGAGGCATCCGAAACTCTATGTCGGTGTGTTGAGGGTTATTCAGCAGGCGGAGTGGTGGACTGGGTCTTCTGAAGAAATCAAATTATTTTTTTATTCTATGCGACTGATTGCTTGTTCAACTCTTTGCTGAATTGCATAGGGTGAAAATAACCTCAGGTAGTATTCTCTTGCTTTTGAATCGGTGTTTGAGTCGCAGTTCTGTATGGTGTTTAAAAAGGTCTCGTCATCGTCAGTCCTTATTAAGACACTATTGGGTACATCTTCATAGCCAACTGCTGCGAAATTTGATGCAAGCACCATTTTGTTGAACATTAGGGCCTCAGCAATTTTTACTTTCATCCCTCCTCCCGAAAATATCGGGGCTACAACGATTTGGGCTTGTGTGTAGAAGTCAGCGATATCGTCCACCCTTCCTCGAACATCAAGATTCTTGAATTGATGTGCATACTTATCAATCCCGTTGCCGATCGCAATAATTTTCTTATTGTTAAGCCTAGGGGCAATTTTGAAATTCAAGTATGCAAGTGCTTCAACATTTGGTGGAAAGTCAGATCCAACAAAGAGTGCATAAGGAATATCTACATGTCTAGGAGCTAGTTGCACTTGAATGTTTCTAAAGCCGTCCTTGATTGAGACGGGGATGCAACAGGTTAAGGCGGACGAGTTTCTTCTCTTCAATATTGCTTCATCTGTTTGCTGTATCGCAATTAGTAAATCGGACCCTTTGATTGAGAGGTATTCATTGGCTGCAGTTGCCAAATATGAAATCCAGTAAGAGGGTTGTCTCTTTGCGTAATGTTTTATGATTGGTGTCTCAATATTGTGGAAATAGCAAATAATTTTGCTTCGCCGGCTTAGAAATCTTATTAGCGGGATCAGGATGCCGAACAAAGACGAATCGAGCCAGATTAGTTCTGGCTGTTCTTTTCTGATCCGGCTAATCAAAAAATAGGCCCCCTTAGGGCTTAATGTCGCGCAAAGTAGGCATAGGTTTGCCAATGCCGTACCAACTTTATTGTGGGTAGTTGGCACTTTCACGCAGTCTGAAGATGCGTTTCTATTTACAGATAAAGCTGTGGTCGAATAGCTTTGCAACACCCTAGACAATGCCTCAAGGTTTGATTTGGCCACCACGGAGCCGCCGTAGTTCTTGTCTTCAAGACTAGGGGAAATGTAAAAAAGACTTTTAGCCATTTTTCTTTGTGTGGAGTTTTTCTAAAAAATTGTCTAACCTGACAAAAAGTCGCGGTGCTTGATTCATGGCACTGTGTATCTCAATTCCTTTGTTTAACAAACGTAGTGACAACATTTTTTCATTAACAATGGCGCGGGCTTTAAATTTCGCCACATCGCTGTAGTTTTCGACACATTGCTTACTTTTATACCATCCCCCGCCGAAAAGCCATTCCTCTAGACGCTTCTTTAAATTGTTGGACATTGACGATGGGAAAATCGAGTCATCAACTGTCTCCCCCTGTTGTTGGTGAACCAGCTCACTGTTAACTGTGAAATCAATCTTCTCGATGGCTTCATTGCCCAAGTAAAAACAGTACGTACTCATCCACCGATCCCCTGACAGTCCGTAAATCGAAAAAGTCTCTCCTTTGTGTAATTTGTCAGTAAAACCAACTGCATGCTTGATATTTTGCTTGATACAACTTTTAAAAAAATGAAATCGAATGTGACTGAACTTCCTGTGCGAATTCACGGTATCGTTGACAAAAATGTATCCGTACCTCGGTTTTGGCGAATGTTCTAGGCTCCAGTTAAGGCCTTCTTGCCATGCTGAAAATTCGCCTGCGTGGTTTGAGCCGTGCAGGGCTGTCCAAGAATTATCAAAGTCAGAGAGCCGTACATCAGGGGAGTTGCAAACAACAATCTTCTTGCTATTGACAAATCGTTGGCAGAAGGCTTTGGTGCGTTCAGTATTTTTCGGGTAGTAACTAGCCAAAATCAAGGTGTAGTCGCCGCTTCGCATACAATATTATTTTCCTGGCCCAAATGATTTATGAGAACTAGCACTGTACCTGTAAATCTCCTTAGATTACATCCGTCTGGATGCCCACTGCTTCACGCGGTACATGAATGAGCCGGCACTCATATAAGCCTGCCTCCTCGCGATTATTGGCAAAAAACGCAGTCTGGAACTTCACTGGACTAATTGCGCCACTAATCGTTGCGTTGTACGCGATTCCGATTCTAATCGAAGGAATGGGTAGTGAGCGATTTGGTTTGTTGGCTGTTATTTGGGTAGGAGTTGGCTATTTTAGCCTGTTCGATTTTGGTCTTGGCCGAGCCCTAACAAAACTGGTCTCCGAGAGACTTGGAAGTGGCCAAATTTCCGACCTTGGCTCGCTAATCTGGACCGCTTTGGTGGTTTTATTTGCGGTCAGCTTAGTCGGATCGTTCTTGATTGCAACTTGCAATGCAATCCTGGTCGAGAGGTTGTTGGATGTGAATCATACGCTCAATGATGAAGCCAGGATTGCATTTTATTTGTTGGCCGTTGGAATACCCGTGGTGGTTTTAACCACTGGTTTTATTGGTGTTCTGGAAGCGCATCAACAGTTCAAAGTCATCGCCAAGATTCGCATGCCATTGGGGATTTTTACCTATCTAGGGCCACTGCTCACCCTGCAGCTCACGCCGGACGTTGCATGGGCCACTGGCATTCTGCTGTTCGGTCGTATGGTGGCCGCCATTTTTTACTATCGCGCTGCTTGTAAGGCCGAACATTCACTTGCAAAATTCATTCGACCCCAAAGGCTTTTTATTAAGCCACTTACAAGTTTTGGTGGATGGATTACAGTCACTAATATCATTGGACCACTGATGACCTACATGGATCGGTTTTTCATTGGTGCGATTACTGGCTTGTCGGCTGTGACGTATTACGTGACTCCCTACGAAATCTTAGTGCGCCTGCAAATGGTTTCACAGGCAATTGTTGGTGTTATTTTTCCTGCGGTATCCTCAGCATACGTTTCCAACATGGAGCGGTTTAATGCGCTTTACGTTCAAGGTAGTAAAGTCCTTTATTGGTTGATGTTGCCTCTATTATCGGGCGTAGTATTGTTTGGTCCTGAGGCTTTGGAATTTTGGCTTGGCGGTGAATTTCATGAAATTTCTGTCCCCATCCTCTACTGGTTGTCCATCGGATGGATGGTGAATATCATCGCGCAGCCGGCTTCTGTGATACTGCAGGCTGCGGGTAGGCCTGACTTAACCGCAAAGGCGCACATGGTCGAGTTCGTTTTCTATTCAATTGGCTTGGTGTTGTTGCTTAAAAATTTTGGCATAGTCGGTGCAGCTATGGCATGGGTTATTAGAGTCGTTATGGACACCTTGGCGCTTAATTGCTTGGTAATGAGGGTTCTCCCGGTGGCAAAGGCGCATGCTATGCGGACGATATTTGTCACGATTTGTACCATAGTATTCATGGCCGCTCTTGTCTGGGTTGAAAGCCATTATTTCAGGGCGTTGGTATTGGTTGCCGTAATTTGTAGTTCGCTAGCTTTTGCTGTACCTTTTGCTCGCACTTTTATCAGAAAGTCTCATGCTAATAGTATTTAACTTCAAGCACGAAGGATTAAGGTTTTAAGAAAATGCAAACATTCCCTGAATCGCATTCGGTGCAAGGCTCTAGCACTTGGCCTCAAGATGGTTTGGAGAGGGTTAAAATTTGCCCAGTTTGCTCCAGTGAGCGCCGTCATTTGCTGCACAAGGATTTGTCTGACAAAATTTTTAAGTGCGCCCCGGGCTCGTGGGACATGTTTCAATGTCAGGCCTGTCGCAGTGCATATCTTGATCCCAGGCCAACGGTCTCCACCATAGGAATGGCTTACACCACTTATTTTACGCACTCCCAGTCCGTGCAGAATGACTATCGAGATTTAGGCTTTTTGCGGCGTTTGAAACGAGCACTGGCCAATGGCTATCGCAATAAAAGATTCGGAACCAATCTGCATCCTTCGACCAAACTTGGTGTGGTGTTTGCTTATTTCTCACCTGGATTTCGAAATCTTTTGGATGCTGAGCGGCGTTGCATCCCGTTCGGAGGACGAGGGCACAGATTACTCGATGTCGGTTGCGGTAATGGCGACTTTTTGTTGCTTGCCTCTCAGGCCGGGTGGGAGGTGGTTGGTCTTGAGCCAGACCCAAAGGCAGCACAGGCTGCGCGCAATCATGGAATTGATGTGAGGCAAGATTCGATCGAATCGTTAGATCCAGCGATTGAGAGTTTTGACGGTATAACATTGAGCCATGTAATTGAACATATGCACGATCCGGCTGCCGCTCTGCGTCATTGTTATGCTTTGTTAAAACCAAACGGTTGGATTTGGATTGAAACCCCCAATGTTGATGCTCAGGGGCATGAAAGTTTTGGGCCTTCGTGGCGGGGCTTGGAGCCACCCCGGCATTTGGTTCTTTTCAATCGACCATCTTTGTTCGATTTGCTCAGGAAGATTGGATTTGCTGAGCTTGAAGATCTTCCTTATCGCCCATTGTGTGATTACCTTTTTAAAGAAAGTAATAAGATCGCGGGGGAACTAAATGATCAATCTAGCTGCGCTACGCCGAGCAATTTGGCGCGAAAGATTGCAATAGCAGAGCGACGTGCCAAACGAAATGCAGGGTTGAGAGAATTTGTGACGGTTCGTGCAATTAAACCAGCCGATTAGGTTGTGGTTGAGGATCAAATATCGTCTACTCTCGAAACTGTAGTGAAAATAGTTGCTTAATTTAGAAAGGCGTAACCGTGATGAGCATTGATCGGAAAGGATTAGTTCTTGCCGGTGGGTCGGGTACTCGCTTGTATCCCATTACTCAGGCCATCAGCAAACAACTGATGCCAGTGTACGACAAACCCATGATTTATTACCCGCTGAGCACCCTGATGCTTGCAGGAATCCGTGATGTATTGGTTATTAGTACTCCACATGATACCCCCCGGTTTGCCGAATTATTGGGGGATGGGGAACAGTGGGGTATGAATATCCAATACGCGGTTCAACCCTCACCAGATGGCCTCGCACAGGCTTTTATTATTGGAAAATCTTTCATCGACAACAATCCAAGTGCGCTAGTTTTAGGCGACAACATTTTTTATGGTCACGACCTTGTTAAACGACTTCGCAGTGCAAACTCAAAAGTCAATGGCGCAAGTGTATTTGCTTATCACGTAAATGATCCCCAGCGTTATGGCGTAGTAGAGTTTGACCTACAAAAGAGAGCGGTCAGTATCGAAGAAAAACCAGCCAAACCCAAAAGCAATTTTGCGGTAACCGGGCTTTATTTTTATGATCAGCAGGTATGCGATATTGCTGCGGAAATCAAGCCCTCAGCTCGTGGTGAGCTGGAGATTACGGATATCAATCAGCGATACCTTGAATCAGGAGAACTTGACGTTGAAATTATGGGACGAGGGTTTGCCTGGCTGGACACTGGGACACACGATAGTCTTCTTGAAGCTGCCAGCTTCATCGCGACACTTCAAAAGCGGCAGGGTTTGCAAGTCGCCTGTCCTGAGGAAATTGCCTTTCAGCAAGGGTGGATTGACGCTGAAGCCTTAAACAAACTTGCGCTCCCACTTGCCAAAGGCGTTTACGGCCAGTATTTATTGAATTTATTAAGATGAACTATGCCATATCTTGTTTCTAAAACCAGCTTGCCCGAAGTGTTGATGTTGGAGCCGAAAGTGTTCGGTGATGAACGCGGTTTCTTTTTTGAAAGCTTCAATCAACGTGATTTCATCGACGCGACAGGCTTTGATGTTGATTTCGTTCAAGATAACCACAGTCGCTCCGAAAGAGGCGTTCTTCGGGGGCTTCATTATCAAATCAAGCACCCTCAGGGAAAGTTGGTGCGGGTTGTTAGCGGAGCAGTATTTGACGTTGCTGTCGACATGCGTAAAACGTCGGCGAATTTCGGTAAATGGGCTGGTGTTGAATTGACAGCCGAGAATAAACGAATGCTCTGGGTACCTGAGGGGTTTGCCCATGGTTTTTTGGTTTTAAGCGACTTTGCCGATTTTTTATATAAGACGACCGACTACTGGTATCCGGAGCACGAGCGGAGCATTTGCTGGAATGATCCCGATATTGGAATTCAGTGGCCTTTAGAAGATGTGCCGAAACTTTCTGTAAAAGATGCGGCTGCCGGAAGTTTTAATCTATGTGAAGTATTTTGAAATTAATAGTGCTCTGCAGCCTGAGATTGGCAAAATCAACTGCATTGGCTTCAGATCAACCGCTTCCGTAACTTTGGAATGTGACCCAATGCACCGCTCGCATTGACCAGCAGTTGCTGTTTCCACTCAATGATTTGGTTGGGTGTAGTTCAAACTGCTGGCAAAGCTCAGCCAGCGTTGTGTCTTCTCGCAACGCGGCCAAGTCCACTTCTATATCAAATCTATTCAGCCACCCAATCCTCAACCGCCAGCCCTTTCACTCTTAAAAATTCTTTGGTGTTGTGGGTTACCAGCGTTGCATTCTCGCCCAGTGCATGGCACGCAATCCACAAGTCATTTGCTCCTATGGGAGTTCCCGCATCTTTCAATTGCATAAATTGTTCTGCCCAAGTAATAAAACTCATGGCGAGTTTTGCATCTGTGGGTAGCGAATGTACTTTCTGCGCAATGGTTGGTGGTTGATTTTTGATCAGGTAAATCAGAATGTTGGTGTCAAGCAGGTAAGTCACAGCATCTCGCGATCTTGCATGGGTTGGCTGTTCTCCTGCTCGGCTTCCAGTACAGCGATAAATTGCTCGTCAACTTCACCCAAAGCTTGCAGTGCCTGCAACAAAGCCTGCCCGCGCTCGGCAGGTATGGGGTGAATAACAAGGTCGCCGTGTTCATTGCGGCTAATTTGAACCTGCTCAGTATTCAAGCGAAACTCGGCGGGAATGCTCACCGCTTGGCTGTTGCCATTGTTGAAAACCCGAGTTGTAGAAACAGGTGAAGCCATTGGCACCTCTAGGGACTCAATTGCGCTTAAAGATCAGTTGGGGATTTCGATGCCGTTCATTGATCTCAATTCTCTAAAACTTATCACCGCCACCTCTGGCCTCATCACCCCCGTCTCCAGCGGCTTTGGCTTCATGGCCCAGCTCAACGGTGGTCGCTCCCGTGAAATTATCATTGCCACTCGTGGCACAGCCACTTGGGCTGATGCAGGCACCGACATCAACGCAATCCCCACTCTCGGTCCCACAGGCCACGCCATTCACAAAGGCTTTGGCACCACCTTCAAAAGCTATGTGCACCAGCTCAATGAATTCATCCAGCAACAAAACCTGGGTTTCAAACCCACCGCAGTGCACTGCATGGGCCACAGCCTGGGCGGCGCGCTGGCCAACCTCAATGCGGCGGCCTGCGCCGAATTGGGCCTGAATTCCTACCTGTATACGGTGGCCGCTCCCCGCGTGGGCATGGTGCCGTATGCTGAGCACCTGAGTAAGAAAATGAAAGCCGCCCATGTGTACCGCGTGGCCAATGAAGCAGACATTGTCACCATGGTGCCTTGCTACCCCTTTGTGCATTCTCCCTATGTGCACGGTACATACCTGCTCGAGGGTGGCATGCTAAAAATCAACCCCATGCAACACATGCTGGCCAACGGTTACGGAAGCATGATCAATGCCAGCTGGAAGCAAATGCAAAGCCTTACTCAAGGCAAACAACAGCAGTTAGAAAACTCGCTGTACCCCGCCAACAACAAAGAAGCAGGGCAGTTTGAACAACTCGCCAAAATGCCCGGTGCCATGTTCAGTGGGCGCTTGCTTAAACTGATCAACAAAGCCATTCACGACATGCTTGCCCGCCTGGGCGCACAAAGCCTGCTCAGTGTGGCCCAATATCGCACGGGCGCATTCACGGTGCTCGATCAAATGGCCGAAATACTCGCCCGCTACGCCCAAGCCGGCCACAAACAGGCCAAAGAGGTCGCGGGCATGCTCAACGCCATCATGGCTTACCTGGGGCGCGCAACTCACACTGTGGCCGATGCCTCAGTGGCCACCATTCGCTGGGTGTTCAACCTGCTGCACCTGTCGGTCACCACCATGGCCAAACAGGCCATTCAGCTAGTGGGGCGGTAAGTTTCGCAAGCTTATTGCTGCTTGTTTTCATTTGAGGAAATGAGGGTTAAAATATACGCATACAATAATGCGCATGAGGTTTCGATGGCCGTGATCAAACGCAAGCTTCCCTCCCGGCCCGGGACATCGGGCAAGCGGGCGGCAAACTTAACCTTAAGCGCGGATGTTTTGGAGTCTGCCAAATCCTTGGGGATCAATATTTCTCAGGTTTGCGACAACTACCTTCGAGAAGTGGTTCGCAAAGAACAAGAGCGCCGTTGGAAGCAAGATCATTCTGAATTTATTGCTGCATACAACTCAATCGTTGAGGAAGAGGGTTTGCCATTGGACCAATGGAGAAGTTTCTAGTGGCGCGTTTTGATGTGTACTCCAACCCCGGTAACCACAAGCTGACCACTCCGTATTTATTGGACGTTCAGGCAGATTTATTCGATAGCCTGGACAGTCGCATGGTTATTCCTTTGCGCAGCATGGATAACTTCCCCAACGTCAAGTTGCCCACAAGGCTTACCCCTGTGCTCACCATCATGGGGAAAGAGTATTTGCTTGAAGTGCCCAAAATGGGCGCAGTACCCAAACGCGTACTGAAAACACCTGTTGTGTCGTTGGTAGATGAACAGGTCAAGATCATTTCAGCCCTCGACTTTTTGTTTCAGGGTTATTAGAAAGCCAATGCGGTGGCGGTATTCAATTAATTCCTGCCAACCAATTTTCCACTCGCCCGTTAGCGTTTAATGGCCTCTAGCTGAATCCAAAAGGCTGTAACACGTGTAATAAAGGTGGGCGTATACTTGCATTTAGGGTGCGTCGTCACACACCTGCCATGAAGCAGGTGCAATAATTACGAAATATTACCTGTAGCAATTCGCCTCTAGGGCGCTTTTACTTATCCAATCAAATTGTGCTTGCCCGCCCGCAAGCACTGTTTCATGTGTGTGGAGCATCATGCAAACAGCAGCGGCGCTAAGCTTGAACTGGCCTTCGGCCATGGTAGGGCTGTTATGTAGCTTTCTAGTGGCCTTGTTTATTGTTTTAACTAAAAAATGGCATGGCCGCCTTACACTCGATGCCCCCCAAGGCATTCAGAAGTTTCACACCATTCCAACGCCCCGCATTGGCGGTATCGCGCTGGCCGTGGGCCTAATCGCGGCCTGGTCCTTCCTGCCCACTGGCGGCACGCGCCAATACCTGCTCGGTTTGTTGCTGCTGGGCGCCTTGCCAGCGTTCGCCTTTGGCCTGGCCGAAGATGTTACCAAGCGCGTTAGCGTGAAAGCCCGCCTGCTGGCCACGATTGCCAGCGGTTTAATCGCTGCCTTGCTTACCGGCTACTGGGTTAGTTTTGTGAATGTACCAGGCGTAGACATGTTGCTGGCACTTGCCCCAATTGGCCTGTTGTTCACCGCCTTTGCCGTGGCGGGTATTGCTAACAGCGTGAACATTGTGGACGGGTTTAACGGCTTGGCCGGTGGCGTGGTGGTGCTCATGCTGCTTACGCTGGCCACCATTGCCTGGCGTGTCGACGACTTTGTCATCATTCAACTCGCGCTACTGGGTGTATCCGTAACTTTGGGTTTTTTGTTCATCAACTACCCCAAGGGCCATTTGTTCCTCGGCGATGCTGGCGCTTACTTCCTTGGCTATTACGTGGCCATGCTGGCTGTAATGCTGGCCATGCGCAACCCTATCGACGTAAGCCCTTGGGCCATGCTGTTGGTGTGCGGTTACCCGGTGATTGAAACGCTGTTTAGCATTTACCGCCGCACCACCCGCAAACGCAGGCACAACCCCGGCACACCCGACGCCAGCCACCTGCACAGCCTTGTGTACCGCCGTGTGGTTAGCCGCAAGTTGTTGCCATATGCGCCCGCTTGGCAGCGCAATGCTGCCACTTCACCTCTTATGTGGATTTACGCCGCGGTGCCCATGCTGGGCGCTGTGTTCTGGCCTGAAAGCTTGGGCATGGTACTGGTGTGGTTGGCTTTCAGTATCGTGGCCTATGTGCGGCTGTACCGCCGCATGCTGGTTCTGGGTATTTTCTTTCACAGGCGTGTGGGGTGAAAGCCCAGTTTAAAAAAACTGTTTCACCTTGCTCAGGTTTTTTAATACCAAAGTACCAAACCCGCCCACGCCGTTGTTGCGCAGGGCGGTCATGTCTTCACGGCTTTTCTGCATAATTTTTTTCAGCGACTTGTTGCTCTCGCCGCCCACCCGCATTTTCACCAACACACGCGGAATATATGCCAGTTGAATTTGCCCCTTGTGCAGGTAGCGCAGCATGGCGTCGTAATCGGCCGCAATGCGCAGGCTGGTGTCATAGCCGCCCCATTGCTCAATTACCTCGCGCTTTAAAAACAGGGTAGGGTGCGGTGGCATCCACCCGCGCTTTAGTTTACTGGGGTGGTATTGGCCCGACTCCCAATGGCGAATTACTTTGTTGGTGTCGTCTTTCGATACATACTGTAAATCGCCATACACCCCGTGCACACCGGGCTGGCTCAATGCCTGTGCCACATCGCGCAGCACATGCGGGTCGGCCAAAAAGTCGTCTGAATGTACCAGCCCAATTACATCGCCAGTGGCCAGTTTCAAGCCCTTGTTTAGCGCGTCGTAAATGCCACCATCGCGCTCACTCACAAATACATCGTGCGCGCGCACGCGTTGCTGAATCAGTTCAACAGACCCATCGCTTGAAGCGCCATCCACCAACACATGTTCCGTGTTGGCATAGCACTGTGTTTGCACAGAATCGATTGAGCTGTTCAGTGTGCTGGCGCGGTTGTATACAGCGGTGATAATGGAAATTTTCATAAATAGATAGGTGTGTATTGTTTACACTATAGGCAATCATCAGTTTAATTATTTTGCACTGCGGCAAGTAGTGTTATTTCATTCTAAAGTTTTTATATGAACATTCTGGTTTGTGGTGGTGCGGGTTACATTGGCTCGCACATGGTCAAAATGCTTGGCAACAAAGGTTGTAATGTAATCACCTTCGATAACCTTTCAAGTGGCCATGCAGATGCAGTGCTGAGCGGCACTTTGGTACAGGGTTGCCTTTCAAATACCCAGGCACTTCGTGATCTATTCCAGCAGCACTAATTTGATGCGGTTATGCATTTCGCCTCGTATATACAGGTGGGCGAGTCGGTTCTAAAACCAGCCATCTATTACCAAAACAATGTGGCCAACACCCTTAACCTATTGCAGGTTATGGCTGAGTTCAAGGTGAAGCATTTTATTTTTTCGTCTACAGCCGCTACTTTTGGCGAGCCACAGTACACCCCGATCGACGAACAACACCCGCAGCAGCCCATTAACCCTTATGGCCGCAGCAAGTGGTTAATTGAGCAGGCATTGCCCGACTTTGATCAGGCTTACGGTATGAAGTCGGTGTGTTTGCGCTACTTCAATGCTGCAGGGGCTGACCCCGATGGCGAACTGGGTGAACGCCATGAACCAGAAACGCATTTGATTCCTTTGGTTCTACAAGCTGCTTCTGGGCGCCGCAAAAATATTTCCGTGTTTGGTACTGATTACGATACTCCCGATGGCACTTGCATTCGCGATTACATTCATGTGCAAGACCTTTGCGAGGCCCACTGGTTGGTACTGCAATACCTTCAACAAGGTGGTGTCAGCCAAAACTTCAACTTGGGGAATGGGCAGGGGTTCTCTGTTAAACAGGTTATTGATACCGCAAAAGCAATAACCGGGAAAAATATCGAAGTGGTATACGCTAATCGCAGGGCGGGCGACCCCGCGCGTTTGGTAGCAGACTCATCTGCTGCGCAGGCCACTTTGGGTTGGAAGCCCATGTTGGCGGATCTTTCTACTCTTGTTCAACACGCTTGGGCATGGGAAAGAAAGCAAGTGGCAACTAACCAATAATCAGTAATTTACTGATCCCCGCAAATGCGGGGGTATGCCCTTTTGTCCCTTCTCTTTGGTATGTGCAGTGCAGCAATGTCATAGACACGTAACGCTGTGCGCTTTATTATTCAGAATGTTCAATATTGAACACAGTCTTTCCCTTTTCCATTCAAATGCACATACCCGCTTGTTGATCGGCGCACAACATGGCGGTAGCGTGCCAGAAAGCTTAATCAAATACAGTGTCTGATCGACTAGAACAACAACGTGAAGAAGTACGCTTTCGCGTACTCCGCTTAATCGAAAGTAACCCTGAAATTTCGCAACGCGAGTTGGCCGATGAACTGGGCGTAAGTCTTGGGCAAATCAATTACCAATTGAAAGCGCTAAAAGAGCGGGGGTTAATCAAGGTAGGCAACTTCTTAAGAAGCGACAACAAGTTGGCCTATGTGTATTTACTCACGCCAAAAGGTGTGGCGGACAAACTGGCAATCACGAAACATTTTTTAGAGCGCAAACGAAATGAATTTTCGTTGCTGAAAGCTGAGCTTGAAGAACTTGAGCAGGAGACTCGGAGTCTTAAAGAGCCCAAAGTAAAGTAACTGAGAAATGAAACTTAAAAAAATTGATAATGGGTGTGGGAATGCCCCAGTGGAAATTGAAATTCTCTCGTCGATAGACTTCTACTTGACTATTAAATGCAAACTATGAATTTAGATGATAAGAAACTCGCCATCGTTGGGTTTGAATATGTCGGTCTACCCTTGGCTGTAGCGTTTGGCAGTCAACGACCTGTTATTGACTTTGATATTAATCAATCCCGCATCGATGAGCTGCGTTGCGGCCAAGATCACACTCTGGAGTGTGATCCCGCCGATTTGGCGAAGGCTGTGCATTTACTTACACGGCAGATGTGAATGAATTGCATTCTGCGCAAGTTTATATAGTTACAGTAGGCATTCGCAGGCCGATATTTCTAAAGCGAAAAAGCTATTGGGTTATGAACCAAAGTACAATTGTCGATGGTGTAACTGAAGCGATGCCGTGGTACCACGGCAGTATTGTTGATAAGTAACCCCACATCGAGAAATCCCGCATGATTTTGACTCTGGAGTCAAGTCGTTTAGCGCATCTGCCAATTACACTTTGTTGAATTCGCTTTGAAAATTTATCAAGATTTAAAATTACTCTGGCCGCATGTAAGTCCGCAAAGGCGTAAGCATCTGGTCGGGCTCCTGTTTTTGATGCTTATCGGAGCCTGTGCCGAGTTGATTTCGCTAGGAGCAATCGTTCCTTTCATCGCTGTATTAAGTAACCCCGAGAAAGCTCTGGAAATCGAGGGTATTCGATTACTTCTGGATCTAACCAACTCAGGCCAGGCGCAACTAGGAATCGTAGTCAGCATAGCCTTGGCCATGATTGTGGGGCTAGCAACTGTCGTACGTCTTGTGTTGCTATGGGCTACCAATAAGGTTGTTTTTGGCATTGGTTATGACATTGGGGTAGGGGTTTTCTCAAAAACCTTACATCGCCCCTATTCTTGGCACGTAAGCCGAAACAGCAGTGAAGTGCTGGGCGGGTTGACCAAAGCGCAGATTGTGGTCCAGGGTTATTTGCTCCCATTGTTAAACGCGATTGTTGCAGTGGTTTTGGCAACTGGAATGATAGCTATGCTCGTTTATGTTGATCCGTTCGTGGCTGTAACGGGTGCTGGAGCCTTTGGATTGTTGTATTTCGCTATGGCGCTTTCTATCCGTAAAAAAATAGCGATAAATGGAGAAAAAATCGCTGAGTCTAACAACAAAAGAATTCAGGAGATGCAAGAGGGGATCGGCGGTATTCGTGACGTAATCCTCGACTCCTCTCAGCAAATTTACATCAACAGATTTGCTTCTGTCGATGAAACAATGAGGCAAGCGCAGGCAAGCAACACATTTTTGGCCAACAGCCCTCGTTTGGCTATCGAAGGGTTGGGCTTAATGATCATCGCTGGGTTTGCCTTGATTGCGACTAAGGCCGGCGATCTAAACGAGCTACTACCAGTGCTCGGCGCCCTTGGGCTAGGCGCGCAAAAGCTAATGCCCTTAATTCAGCAAGTTTATATGGGGTGGAATTCGGCCACAGTAAATCGCCGCTCATTGTTTGATGTTTTAGATTTGCTAGGGCAGCCTGATTATTCAATCGAACCGAGTCCAGTCACCTTTAAGCAATCCCTGACCTTACTTAATATTACTTACCATTATCCAACCACCCCAGACAGGCCAGCGCTTGAGCAGATTGATTTGAACATTAAAAAGGGACAGGTTGTAGGAATTGTTGGGAAAACGGGTAGTGGAAAAAGTACCTTAGTTGATTTGCTTATGGGTCTAATCCCTGCTTCTGAAGGTGATTTTTTAGTTGATGAGAATAGGCTGGATTCCGAATCGAAATTACGAGGATGGAGTTCTTTGGTGGCACATGTTCCTCAATCAATATTTCTGGCGGACTGCTCTATTGCACAAAATATTGCATTGGGCGTTTGCGAGTCAGAAATCGATGAGTCAAAGTTAAGAAAAGCTGCCAAAGCAGCAGAAATTGATGGATATATTAATTCTTTGAGTGGTGGCTATAAAACTGAAGTGGGTGAGCGCGGTGTGCGCCTATCTGGAGGGCAACGCCAGAGAATTGGTATCGCCAGGGCCCTATACCGACACGCTGAGGTTTTGGTATTGGACGAGGCTACCAGTGCCTTGGATGATGCAACCGAAAAAAAGGTGATTGATAATATCCACTCTACCTATCCTCATTTAACGATCGTAATGGTGGCGCATCGGCTGACCACACTAAGGCAATGCGACTTCATCGTACAAATGGTTGATGGCGCAGTTTCCAAACTCCTCTCTTACAACGAGCTAACCGCAACAAATTAAATCAAAGTCAAAATTTATGAAGAATATTTTAGTTACTGGTGCAGATGGGTTTATAGGCTCTCACCTCGTTGAGTCGTTGGTCAAGCAAGGGTACAGGGTAAAGGCGCTTTCTCAATATAACTCTTTTAACTATTGGGGTTGGCTTGAAGATATCGAATGCCTCAATGATGTTGAGGTGTTGAATGGAGACGTAAGGGACCCTCATTACTGCAAACATATTACTAAAGATGTCGATACGGTCTTTCATTTGGCAGCTTTAATCGCGATTCCATACTCTTATGTGGCGCCAGATAGTTATGTCGATACAAATGTTAAAGGCACCCTGAATATTTGTCAGGCCTCACTGGAGAATGGTGTGCAACGGGTTATACACACCTCGACCAGCGAAGTTTATGGCACTGCTCAGTATGTACCTATAGACGAGAAACATCCTCTACAGCCCCAGTCTCCATACAGTGCGTCAAAGATTGGTGCCGATGCCATGGCGATGAGCTTTTTTAATGCCTTCAATTTGCCTGTCACTATTGCAAGGCCATTTAACACCTATGGACCAAGGCAGTCTGCAAGAGCAGTCATTCCGACAATCATCACTCAAATTGCGAACGGCAAAAAGGAAATTCAGTTAGGCGATGTTTCTCCAACCAGGGACTTTAATTACGTTCTTGATACGTGTAAGGGATTTATTGAACTGGCGCGTTGTGATCAGGCGGTTGGCGAAACAGTGAATGTGGGGTCCAACTATGAAATTTCTGTAGGTGATACTCTCGAACTGATCCGAGAGTTGATGGATAGCGACGTAAAGTTCATCACGGACGAGCAAAGAATACGCCCAGAAAAATCTGAAGTATTCAGACTATGGTGTGATAACACTAAAATCAGAGAAATGACAGGCTTTAAGCCAAGCTTTAATATTCGTCAGGGTCTACAGGCGACGATAGATTGGTTCTCTATTCCAGAGAATTTGCAAAAATACAAGTCAGACATCTATAACGTGTGAGTTGATTTTATGGATTCTCTGATTCGCTTTGTGCGTGAGCAGTATCGAACGAACGAGTTTATCCCATTGCATGCCCCCCAATTTTTCGGGCGCGAGCGTGAAATGGTTTTGGACACTATAGAGTCGACTTTCGTATCAAGCGTTGGTTCTTACGTTGACCGTTTTGAACGGGAAATTGCAGAACTTACAGGTTGCGAACGAGCAGTTGCCGTGGTGAACGGTACAGCAGGTATTCATGTCGCCTTGAAACTAGCAGGTGTCGCGGCCGGTGATTTGGTCGTGACTCAAGCATTGACATTTGTGGCCACCTGTAACGCCATTAATTATTGCAATGCGGAACCACTATTTATCGACGTTGATCGTCATACCCTTGGGCTCTCCCCCAAAAGTCTAGAGGCTTGGCTCTCAGAGCATGCATTACTTGATGACAACGGTGAATGTAGAACTAAATCTGAGCATCGCAGAGTTTCAGCATGCCTCCCAATGCATACTTTTGGACACCCTGTTGAGCTAGACCAGTTAATCAGTGTATGTAATCGCTGGAACCTGGCTCTAATTGAAGATGCAGCCGAGTCTTTGGGAAGCTATTACAAAGGAATCCATACTGGAACCTTCGGCAAGATTGGAGTGCTGAGTCTTAACGGTAATAAAATTATCACAACCGGTGGTGGTGGCATGTTGTTAACCAACGATGAATTGGGGCAGCGGGCCAAGCACCTCACAACAACTGCCAAGCTTCCACACCCGTACGAGTTTGTTCATGATGAGGTTGGTTACAACTATCGTATGCCAAATCTTAACGCTGCTCTCGGATGTGCCCAGTTAGCTCAATTACCAATTTTTCTCAAGTCGAAACGTCTACTTGCTAATAGATACATTGAATTTTTTGCAGATAGTGATTTCAGACCCGTAGTCGAACCCGAGCACTGTCAATCAAACTACTGGCTGAATGCCGTGATATGCCCAGATCGCTCCTCCAGAGATGAGTTGTTAAAAGCAACTAACGATGCAGGAGTTATGACTAGACCGTTGTGGGCCTTAATGTCTAGCTTGCAACCCTACAAAGAGGCGTTGAAGGGTTCACTCGATAACTCTAAATGGCTTGAAGATCGAGTTGTAAATCTGCCCAGTAGTGTTTTGCCGTCAGGAGAATAAGAGCTTGCGAGTAGCTTTCTTTACCAGCACACGGGCTGAGTATGGTTTATTAAAGCCCATCATGAAAGAGGCTAGCGCCCGTATATGCGTAGACGTTCAGCTTATTGTATCTGGCACACATCTTTCAAAAGCCCACGGTGACACATTGAGTGAAATTCTTGAAGATGGCTTTTCTGTCGATGCCTACGTTGATATGTCTCCTATTCTAGATGACGCTTTGAGCGTGTCTAGGTCGGGTGCAAAAGTTTTGTCTGGAGTTGCTGATGCTCTGGTTAAACTAAAGCCCGATGTGTTGCTGCTGCTGGGTGATCGCTATGAACTTCTGGCTGCAGCGCAGGCTGCTCTCCTTTGCGGCGTGCCAATTGCGCATATTCATGGCGGAGAAATTACTGAAGGTGCTATTGACGACGCTATCCGTCATTCAATAACAAAATTGGCACACTGGCATTTCGCAGCTGCTGAGTCTTATGCCGAAAGAATTCAGCAAATGGGAGAGTCCCCCGAGCGAGTATGGAATGTTGGTGCTCCGGCAATGGACAATATTTTTTCGCTAGATGCAGTGCCAAAATCAGAGATTGAAGATTATTTGGGTGTATCGTTGAAGTCGCCAAGCTTTCTTGTCACTTATCACCCCGTTACTGTGGATCGGAAAGGCGGTGTGGCTGCTATGAATGCCTTGATAGCTGCGCTTGATTCGACAAAGGGCACTGTGATAATAACCGGTGTTAATGCGGATCCGGGGGCTGGTGACATTCGAAATACTCTAAATAACTTTGCGGCACACAATTCGAATACAGTAAAGTTGGTTGAGTCCCTTGGCTCTCGCCGGTATCTAAGCTTAATGCGATATGTCGATGTTGTTTTAGGTAATTCCTCCAGTGGGTTACTTGAGGCGCCCGCAATAGGTGTTCCCACCGTTGATATTGGTGCACGACAGAGGGGGCGGCTAAGAGCGCCCTCTGTCATTCATTGCGAGGGCGAATATTCTGAGATCGTTGCGGCGATTGAGAAAGCTTTGTCTAAAGAACACAGAGCGGTGGCGTCAATGTGCCAATCTCCTTACGGTCAAGCAGGTGTGTCGCGCAAGATTGTCGATACTCTTACGTCAGTCGATCTGAAAAATACCTTCAAGCGATTTGTTGACCGCCCCATAATGCCCAAAAACTAGACTGCGATATCTCTTATTGGATTAATCAATGAATAAAGTCTATATAGTCGCTGAAGCAGGCGTAAATCATAATGGTCAATTGGCACTCGCTCGAGACTTGGTGAATGTTGCCGCAGACTCTGGTGCAGATGCGGTTAAGTTTCAAACTTTTGATGCAAAAAAGTTAGCTACCTCCGCAGCTCCCAAAGCTGCTTATCAAGTGAATACAACTGATGCTGAAGAGTCTCAACTAGAGATGCTGCAAATGTTAGAACTCCCGCACGAATGGCATTGGGAGCTTGCAGATCTCGCTCGTTCTCGCGGAATTGAGTTTCTTTCTACGGCCTTTGATTCAGATAGCTTGAGCTTTTTAGAAAAGCTGAATATGCCTTTTTACAAAGTTCCATCTGGCGAGCTGACTAATGGGCCATTACTTTGGAAGTTCGCTCGAACGCGTCGCCCTTTGGTAGTTTCTACTGGCATGGCGACTTTGTCAGAGGTTGAGGAAGCTCTCGCCATTATCAACCACGCTTTAAACGCGGATGAGGAGCCACAAAATATTCAGGAGGTGTGGAGAGGCTGGAGTAATTCAACTTGGAGAACCAAGCTTCTAGGTAGGGTTACTCTGCTTCACTGCACCTCTCAGTATCCAACGCCAATAGCTGAGTGCAACCTGCGGGCAATGGACGCTTTGGGTGTTTTCGGGTTACCTGTCGGTTATTCAGATCATACTGAGGGCACTCTTGTTCCAGTGGCCGCTGTGGCCCGAGGCGCAACATTTATAGAAAAACACTTCACTCTTGACCGTACTATGCCGGGGCCCGATCACAAAGCCTCTCTTGAGCCTGGTGAATTAGTCAATATGGTCAAGCAGATTCGTGATGTTGAAAGAGCCATGGGTGATTCAATGAAATGCCCACAGCAAAGCGAGTGGAACACTCGATTAGCTGCTCGACAATCCGTGGTGGCGGCCCGGCCCATAAAAGCAGGTCACCTGTTCTCTCGTGATGATCTTAAGACGGCGCGAAGTGGCGGGCAGGGAATTCCTCCAAATTCCCTCTGGGAGCTTGTCGGAGCTACCGCGATGAAGGATTGCGGTGTGGGTGAGCCGATATCTAGATGGCCAAAATAGTTCCTCCCTTTGTATTGCTTGGTGCAGGAGGGCATTCTCGTGTAATCCTGGCGTTGGCGCGCGCTGCCAACTACGAAGTATTGGGTGTTTGCGACCCAGTATTGGAAGAGCAAAAGGTATCTGACTGGGAAGGTCTTAAAGTGCTGGGTGGCGACAATGTCTTGACCGAGTTTGAGCCCGAAGAAGTTTCATTGATGTTAGGAGTGGGGCCGCTGCCTAGAAATAATCTGAGGGAAAGGCTCTTTGACCTTTGGTCTGGCCGTGGCTACAACTTTCCGGCACTTGTGCATCCCGCCTCTTGGGTTGCTCCTGATGTAATGCTTCATCGAGGAGTTCAGATAATGGCAGGAGCCATTATCCAACCAGGTACTCTAATTGGTGAGAACAGCACGATAAACACTCATGCTAGCGTCGATCACGATTGCACTTTGGGTAAACACGTGCATGTAGCTCCCGGGGCTACAATCTGCGGATCTGTTTGCGTGGGTGACAGCGCATTTATAGGAGCAGGTTCAACTGTGATCCAACAATTAGACATTGGCACCAAGGCTTTAGTTGGCGCCGGCACAACGGTAATAAGAAACTTGAAACCCGGGGAGCATCTCGTGGATAAGCTAAAGAGTTCTACCAAATGAAATGTTTGCTTAACCCTAGAAAACTATTTTCAAGAATACTTCGAGTACATGAATTTATGACGATAAAAATTGAGAGAGTCACGCGAAATGAGCTCAATTAGTATGACTTGGAAAAAGGCATTACTAAATGAGTCAGCGACTATCAAAGATGCTATCAAATGCCTAGATCAGGCTGCGATGAAGATCGCTTTGGTTGTTAATTCAGAGCTAAAGCTTACTGGTACGATTTCCGATGGAGACATTCGTAGAGGTTTGCTTCGTGGTCTCAACATGGACAGCCCGATCGGTTTGGTGTTGCATGGCAACCCCTTTGTTGTCAATCCTGAGATAAACAGAGAAACAGTCCTTCAATTGATGAAGGCAAATAAAATTCAGCAAATTCCTGTTGTCGATCACGAGGGGCATGTTTTAGGACTTCACCTTTGGGACGACGTATGTCTTCCAAAAGCCCGATCAAACACCATGATAATTATGGCTGGGGGCAAGGGAACTCGTTTACGTCCATATACGGAGAACTGTCCGAAACCTATGCTTCCCGTGGCAGGCCGCCCAATGCTTGAACATATCATTGAGAGAGCCGTTCATAACGGCTTTAATCATTTTATCTTGGCAGTTCATTACCTTGGCCATATGGTTGAAGAGTACTTTGGTGATGGTAAGAAGTTCAACGTATCAATTGAGTATTTGAGAGAACAAGCACCTCTTGGTACCGCTGGTGCGCTAAGCCTGTTAGAACAAAAGCCGACTGAACCAATCGTCGTTACTAACGGTGATGTGTTGACTGACCTTAATTATGCCGAGTTGCTAGATTTTCATTTGATGCACCAGGCTTCAGCTACTATGGCTGTGCGAACTCATGAGTGGCAGCACCCGTTTGGTGTCGTCCAAACTAAAGGTGTTGACATCACAGGGTTCGAAGAAAAGCCCATCTCGCGTACTCATATCAATGCGGGTGTTTATGTTCTTGATCCAATATCCCTGGACTCATTAGACAATGCTTGCCATTGTGACATGCCAACTTTATTCGAGAGACTTCAGTTAAAAGGACTTCGTACGGTAGCCTATCCAATGCATGAGCCCTGGCTTGATGTGGGTCGTCCAGCAGATTATGAGTCGGCACAGAGAAGCGCAGAGTAAACTATGAAAATATTAGCCTTAATTCCTGCGCGCGGTGGTTCTAAGAGACTACCGAATAAGAATCTGCTTCCACTGGGAGGAAAGCCTCTTATCACATGGAGTATAGAAACCGCCAAGGATATTCCCGAAATAGTGGATATCTTAGTTTCAACTGATTGTGAAAAGATTGCTTCAGTAGCTAAAACAGCTGGTGCTTGTGTGCCATGGCTGCGTCCATCACACTTGGCTACGGATACGGCGTCATCGATAGATGTATGCATGCATGGATTGGACTGGTATTTAGAGAATCGAGAAAAAGTTGATGGTTTGTTGTTATTGCAACCTACCTCGCCTTTTCGGACTCGAGAGACCATCAAAAAGGCAATGAAGATATTTTCGAAGTATCCAAATAGCGCAGTAGTATCATTTTCAGCGGCTGAGTCGCATCCGTATTGGTGTTTTCGGCCCACAGAAGGGAAGATGATACCGTTTTTAAGCGACGCGTTTTCTCTAGAAACTCGCTCTCAAGATTTGCCAGAGGCTTACGTAATTAATGGGTCACTTTACTTGAGCAGTCCAGATTATTTGAAGACTCACCTGAGTTTCTTTGGTGCAGATGTTAAGCCGATATTTATAGATAATCGGACTGAGTCCATTGATATAGACACACAATGGGACTTTTTTATTGCGACATCTGTCCTGTCCTCGAGGAACTAATGTTCCACCTTGGTGCGGAGGCACAACTTGAACCGATACTTGGCAGGTTTGAAACTCAATCGAGAAGATCCCAAGATTTACCCCCGGTCTATCAACTGAATGGATCTTTGTATATGATCAATTCGGCCTTGTTCAGACAGGAGCGACCTTTCTTTATAGAATTGACCACAGCACTAGTATTTGAACGCGATTTGGAATCGATTTATATCGCTGAAGCCTTTGATATTGCGCAGGTACAGAAAGCACAAACCGAAGCCCCAGTTACGCTGCGCTGTGGTCAGTCGAATC
>NZ_LUJK01000020.1 GCF_001601825.1 Limnobacter sp. CACIAM 66H1
GAAAAACATGGGCGGGCATGAAATGGAAACGCAGCAAGCAACAACCTTCTGGACCAGTGTGCGTGACCAGCAACATGAGTTCTTTACGCGCGAAGGCGATTTGTGGCGTTTGGCAGTGCCACCCACTACCGTGGATTTGGCCATGCACGGTCAAAGTGTCCATGAATGGGGCAGCGGTTTGCGCTGGTTCCGAGCAGACTCGGGCACCACCGAGGATCAGATTCGGGCAATGGCAAAGCGCGTTGGTGGCCATGCCACCCTGTACCGCACTGCCAACTCCGCCGCACGTCAGCATGCATTTCAGCAACCGGATGCGGTCATGCTCAAATTGCAGCGCCGCCTGAAAGAGCAATTCGACCCGGCTGGTGTTTTCAGCATCAACCGCCTGTCACCTATTTTGTAAGCAGAGCCCATGGATACCCAACTCGCCGACTGGATCAAAGACACCCCTGATGGCAAAACAGCCGACGCGATTTTGCGAAAGTGCGTGCATTGCGGTTTTTGCACCGCGACTTGTCCCACCTACCAAATTTTGGGCGATGAACTGGACAGCCCGCGCGGTCGAATTTATTTGATCAAGCAAGTTCTGGAAGGCAAACAGGTGACCCGCAAAACCCAGCAACACCTGGACCGCTGTCTCACCTGTCGCAACTGCGAAACCACCTGTCCATCGGGTGTGAAATACGGCCAGTTAATCGATATTGGCCGCAAGATTGTGGACGAGCGGGTCGAGCGTCCCATGTCAGAAAAGCTGACTCGCGAGAGCCTGAAAATGCTGATGACCAACCGCCCCATGTTCAACGCGGGCATGGCCTTGGGTAAAGCTGTACGCGGCATACTTCCCGAAAGCATCAAGAAAAAAGTGCCTGCCAAGCGCGCCACCTTGCCATTCGCCAACACGGCACACACACGCAAAGTCATTTTGCTCAAGGGCTGTGTGCAGCCTGCCATGATGCCTTCGATTGATTCAGCAACTTCGGTCATTCTGGATGCGCTGGGCGTTCAAAGCATGGTGGTTCAGGAATCCGGCTGCTGTGGTGCTGTGAAATTTCACCTGAATGATCATGCAGGCGGTCTTGCGCAAATGAAAACCAATATCGATGCATGGTATTCCTTGTTGGCAAACGGCGAAGCTGAAGCGCTTGTCATGAACGCCTCTGGCTGCGGGGTCACGGTCCGTGAATACGCGCACCACTTTGAGAACGACGCAGAATACGCCGCCAAAGCCAGGCTGGTCAGCGAGAAAACGGTGGACATTGGTGAGTACATCACTCGACAAAATGCAGACGGCCTGGCCCGCCTCAGTGTGAAAGTAAAAGCGGCCATTGAACAACAACGAATTCCAGGCAGCATCGCCTTTCATCCGCCCTGCACCTTGCAACACGGCCAACAAATCAAGGGGGTCGTCGAAAACGTCCTGACCACATTGGGCTTCAAACTGACCCCGGTTACAGATTCCCATTTGTGCTGTGGCTCGGCAGGCACTTATTCAGTGTTACAACCCGAACTGTCCAAAGAACTGAAGAAACGCAAATTGGCCAACCTGATGGCAGGCAATCCACAGGCCATCGCATCCGCCAACATTGGTTGCTTGGGGCATTTGGAGAGTGACGCCACTGTGGATGTTCGACATTGGGTGGAGTGGGTAGCGCAGGCTGTTTGATGAAAAATTGCGCAACACGGAACTGAAAGGACCGCACATTTACTAAGTGGTCCTTTCAATTCCTAAGTATTTGTAGCCATGACCATCACAGACAATAGCCGCACCACCGCACCACGCCCAGTCAGCTCATTGACCAGGGCACTCAGTCAAGTCAGTCTGGAGGAGCAGGCAAGACCCGCCAAAAAAGCAGCACTGTCCATCGCAAGTGAAACACTAAAGGCTCAACAAACCCGACAAATCGTGTCTTACTGCAACGCGATTGACCGGGAAATTCCATTGATTCAAGTGAACACCCGGCGAGCCTTGTCCACCTACTTGGTGAACAATCAAATTCACGACACCGGTCTGCTCAACCAGAGACAAAAAAACCTGTGCGCTTGGACCTTGCTGGAACACGCAGC
This sequence comes from Limnobacter sp. CACIAM 66H1, assembly GCF_001601825.1. Classification (GTDB taxonomy): domain Bacteria; phylum Pseudomonadota; class Gammaproteobacteria; order Burkholderiales; family Burkholderiaceae_B; genus Limnobacter. The sequence continues at coordinate 2,065 of NZ_LUJK01000020.1, forward strand.
CCGAGGCGATAGTGACTTCAAGAAGATTTACCCGGCACTGGTTGGTAGTTACGTCGGTGCCGCAGAAAAGCCGCGTTTCGAGGCATTGGCCCGATCGATGAACCTGAACCCTGCAAATTTTATCGCTTGAGTGATCAGGCACATTTCTACTTCCTGCAGATGACCTCCCGGCGGCTGTAGTAGCCAGGGTGGGAGGGAACCACTGGCATCATCATGTCTGCGCCGTCGATGCTTCTGAGCACATCTTCGGTGCAGGCAATAACGCCCAAACTGGCCAGCCATTTGGTGGCGGCCTCATCAGCATCCAATTCAAACTGGCGATTCATCGCATGCAGTTTTTCCATGGTCGTCGGGTTGCGTTCAATCGCATCAAAGGCCATATCGGGGGTAGGCATGCCCGCCAGTTCCATCGCCTTTAAGCCCAGCTTTTTCTGATGCTCCAAGTGCACGTGAGCGTACTCGTGCGCGATCACGAACAACACGCCGTCAGGTGTCAGACGGTTTAAAAAGTCGGGATCCATGGTTAGCAAGGCACCCTCGATCCGATCAGACACGTAGGCTCTGCTCCATGTTTTCGTCAACTCAACCTCAAGCTTCATATTGGGCACGGTTTTGCCCAACTGCACAATTGCATGATCGATGTCGGTGCGGCTTGCTGCCTGTGCACTCGGATATGAAAACAAAGGCCCCAGACAAAGAATCCAAAGACACCCCAAGGCTTTGACGCGTGCACTCCGCATACTCCACTCCAACTTCGAGCTAACTGACTGCCTAAGTTTAATCACAGCGCCATTGCCATGCAATCCACTAAAAACCAAATGGCTTAAGGCCGCTTGAAAACTGCGCTGCATCCAACGGAGTGGAATTGACCAAGGCGTGCGTTTCGACCACCAGAGATTCAAACATGGGGCGTTGATCTTGGGTCAACTCAGTGCCATCAAACTGAATAAAGGGATCAGTTCCCCCCTTGATTGTGGCCAACAATGCCATTTCAAGCACAGAGCCAGGCAAATTCACGTGATCCGAAGTGGAGAGCCAAGCAGCAGCTTTTCTACGGTTATCAGCCCCTCCCTCCAGCCAGACGCACGCCTGCCGAAGCGCTCTGCACAATCCGCTCAAGGCTTGTGGATTCTGGTTAGCCCATGAGCGGGTACATCCCAGAACCTTTTCAGGCGCTTTGGGCCACAAACTGTTCGAAGTGGCCACAATCGAGCCCAAGCCCTCATTCACCGCCAAGGAGTTGTAGGGTTCACCCACACAAAAAGCATCAATCGAACCCGCTTGAAGCGAGGCCACCATTCGAACAGGAGGAACCACTTCAAAACGTACATCCTGATCCGGATCCACATCATTCAAACGCAACCAGCGGCGAAGCTGCAAAGTGTGCATCGAAAACGGGAACACAGTGCCAAACACCATGGCTCGCTCTTCCCGGGATTTTGCGGTCCTTAATTTTGAACCTAGTGTTTCACCCTCAATGAGCCCAGAGATCAAAGTTGCCAAAGACTTGCTGACGGTTATCGCATTCCCGCTTCGATTCAACACGAGTGGTGCCACCACTTCCTTTCTGGGAGAACCACCCAGCCCCAATTGCAAGGCAATCGCCATGGGCGAAAGCATATGTGCTGCATCAATTTCACCATAGGCCAGTTTGTCGCGAAGCGTCGCCCAAGAAGCCTGCTTGACCAGCTCGACAGTCAAACTCTCCGCCTCGAAGAAACCCATTTTCTGGGCAACCACAAACGGCGCAGAATCAGTCAGCGCAATCACGCCGATGCGAATTTCCTGTTGCATTACACGCCACCTCCACCCAACATTTCAAACACCTCAATGACGTTGCGTGCCGTATCCACAAGACGTTGATTGCGCTCCATGGCCAGCTTGCGCATGGCGTGGTAGGCCTCGTCTTCATTAAAATTGCGGTGCTTCATCAACAGGCCTTTGGCTTTGTCGATCAACTTGCGGTCTGCAAGCTGATCACGGGTTTTCTGCAACTCGTTTTTTAGTGCCTGAAATTCGCGAAAACGGGCAACGGCCACCTGCACGATTGGACGTACTCGATCCGGGTTCATGCCATCGGCCACGTAGGCACTCACGCCGGCCTTGATGGCACTGGCAATCGTGTCCTCGTTGTCTTCATCTGAAAACATAATGACGGGTTTCGGATTGCTGCGTGACAACACCGCCATGTTCTCAAGGCAATCGCGATCGGGTGAGTCGATGTCCACAATCACGATGTCAGGCTGGGATACCGCCACATGTTCAACCAAACGATCGGCGGAACTGAGACGGGACACCAGCACATAACCTGCATCAAGCAAGGCACGTTCCAGTATGGCGGCCCGCCCTGGTTCCTCGTCGACCAAGAGTACTTTCAGTGGAGGTGTGGTGGCTTTGCCAGTTTTACTATTGACCATGAACGGGTTTACTCATTCCTTTAGGGGGCAAGACGGGACATTGCCCATGAATCACCGCGCAAGGTATAGGCGAGGCGATCATGGAGTCGCGACGGCCGCCCCTGCCAAAACTCAAAAAAATCGGGTACCAGACGATAACCGCCCCAAAATGGGGGCCGTGTTTGCGGATCACCCTGCTGTTCTTCCTGAGCCTGTCGCACTCTGGCTTCAAGCACCGCCCGGGAATCGATTACCTGGCTTTGTGGCGAAGCCCAGGCGCCCAGGCGGCTACCGGCTGGTCGCGACAGGTAATACGCATCAGACTCTTCGGGACTGCACTTCTCTACCCGCCCCTCAATTCGAACCTGACGCTCCAGTTCTGTCCAGTGAAACAGAATCGCAGCGTGCGGATTCTGTGCCAGCTCCTGACCCTTGCGACTTTCATAATTGGTAAAAAACGTAATGCCACGCGCATCCAGCCCCTTGATCAACACGATACGGGCCGAGGGTCGCCCTTGATCGTTTACCGTAGCCAGTGTCATGGCGTTGGGTTCAGGCAAATCTGCACTCAAAGCCTGATCAAACCAAAGTTTGAAGAAGTCGAATGGATTGGCCAAGGCGTCAGCTTCATCCAGCGTGGCTTGGGTGTAGTCTTTTCGAAGATCCGCGATCGACATAAAACAAAACTCCTTGATGCTGCTAAAGGTATGATGACCTTTATTTTCACATGCTGCCAGCACCACAATGAAGAGCAATGCCGATCTGATCGACGAATTCTGCACCACTTTGTGGCTTGAGGAGGGATTGGCCAAAGCCACACTGCAGGCTTACCGCAGCGACTTGCAACAACTGGGAAACTGGCTGGAAGAACAATTCTCTGAAAGCCTTTTGCAGGTCAGCAATGAACACATCCGCAACCATGTACACGACCTGCTGGAATTAAAGCCCAGTAGCCTGAACAGAAAACTAAGCAGCTACAAACGTTTTTATTTGTGGCTGAACACCACCAAGCAACGCGAGGACAACCCCTGCGCACAACTGCAAAGTGCCAAGCGTGGCTTGCGCATTCCCAAAACCCTGAGCGAGAAACAAGTACTGGACCTGCTGGCTGCACCCGACTTGAGCAACGCCGCTGGGCAGCGCGACAAGGCCATGCTTGAATTCATGTACGCCAGCGGCCTGCGGGTCAGTGAACTGGTGAATATGCCTTTGCGCGCAGTGGACCTGAATGTTGGTGCCGTCAAAGTGCTGGGCAAAGGCAACAAAGAACGCTTGGTCCCCATGGGCGAACCTGCAAGGCTGGCGATTCAGCTGTATTTGCAGCAGGCCCGCGGTGAGTTGTTGAAGGGGAAAACCAGCGACTTTTTATTCGTAACCCACTTTGGCACTCCAATGACCCGCCAAGGCTTCTGGAAAAACATCAAGCGCCTGGCCTTGATTGCTGGGATCAACACCACAGTCAGCCCCCATGTATTGCGGCATGCGTTTGCCACGCATTTGATCAACCATGGCGCCGACCTGCGCGTGGTGCAATTGCTCCTGGGGCACGCCGACATCGGCACCACCCAGATTTACACCCATGTGGCCAAAGAACACCTGCACACCCTGCTCAATCAAAGCCACCCACGATCAAAAAGTCGCTAAAATCGACGCCAAAGCCCAACAACAAGGAGACACCTTTGCTTAATTTCGCCGCTGGCCTGCTGATCGCCTATTTGATTGGTTCAATTTCATTCGCAGTGGTTGTTTCCAAATTCGTGGGTCTGGCCGATCCACGCACCTACGGCTCAAAAAACCCTGGTGCCACCAATGTGCTGCGAAGCGGCAACAAGAAAGCAGCCGTGCTCACGCTGTTGGGCGATGCCCTGAAAGGCACACTCGCCGTGGCACTGGCCTTCCATTTTCAAGACCAGCTAGGTTACAGCCGCACCGACATTGCCTGGATTGGACTGGCGGCCTTTATTGGTCACCTGTACCCAGTATTCTTCAAATTTGAAGGCGGCAAAGGTGTGGCTACCGCGCTGGGCGTACTGCTTGGCTTGAACTGGATACTGGGCCTGGCCACCGCGATTACCTGGATAGTGATTGCCTACTTCTTCAGATATTCCTCTCTGGCCGCGCTCATCGCAGCGCTGTTTGCCGTGTTTTACAACGTACTGCTTTTTGGTATCAACGGACAGGCTGCCGCCATCACAATCATGTCCGCCTTGCTCATCTATCGACACAAGCAAAACATTGCTAATTTGATCGCGGGCAAAGAAAGTAAAATTGGCGATAAAAAAACTTCATGATTCCAGTTGACTTGGATACAAGCTCAATCAATCAATTGTGCTTCGAGTAAAAGCGATAGTGTCCAGAGTGCACCGATGCTCCTGAATGTTTAAGCAGTACGGTGTCTCTGCTGGCCTGTTTGGAATCCAGGTCTTTGACTCGGTCCCTGTCGCTCACAAAATCAACCTTCGAACCCAGTGACTCAAAGAACGCGGTAATGATTTGTCGGTCACCTTGAACCTCGGCCATACCCGAGAGTTCTTTCAGGTTTTGTGCCAAGGCGTTGGCTTCGGTTGTGCCCTCATTTTTGATTGGACGGGAGGCGCCGACAATCTCCAGAACCTGATCTGTTAGCCGAGGAATGGCAAGTTGCAGCGTCATTTTTTGCAAGTTGGTTTCAACTTGCGCGTCGCCAACTCGATACCCCAGGTTTTTTGCTTCATCCAGTGCTTGATAAATATCCTTCACCTCATCAACATTTTTAGGCCAATACGGCTCATAGCCATCCGCCAGCATTCCGGCCTTTTTGGCGTCTGGCTGAATTTTAGTGGCCCAATCAGCTTTCACCTTTTCCAGCGCATCGAACACGCGCCGTGATACATCTTGAATATCCGAATAAGCAATTGCGCTGGCGTTCGCTGCACGCAACCAGCAGCGATTCCCCTGGCCAGATACCTCTTGAATTTTGCGCCCACTCGCTGACAGCAGCTTGTCGATGATGGCGATTTCAGACATAGGCTTGATCGGGCTGCTTGTTTTAGCTGAACTTGTGGAACGATTGACCTTGATCGGCTGATCATTGGCAGCCCCGATCAATAGTTTGGAGGGCGACTGATCGATTGAGGAGGACCACTCAATCACCTTCGGCAAGGGCTTTCCGTTGCCACAAGACTTCCAAAGCTTTTGCACAAAACTTTCCACCTCAACCAAGGTCCTCTTGAGTTGTGGGCTAACTTGTCCTTGCAATTTGACAGTCAGGCTTTTTCCATCCAGATAGTCAGTCAAAGCCTGCGCATTACTTGCATCTTTTGAACCCAACAGCGGCTTTAACTGCCTTTTCAATTCAAAGACTATTGCGATGTTCTCTTTTTTTCCAAACTGCTGGCGCAAACGCTCCTTCTGATTAATGGTGGAGAAATAACTCTGAATCGATGCAAAACTCTCGCGAATTGCCTTGCCCCCAGCCAGGTTCACGAAATTACCCACGTTCACCGAAATGCGTCGCAAGACACCTCCGCGACGATTCGCTGCAATTTCTTTAGAAATTTCCCTTGCTGCGGTCACCGACTGTTCTGCGCCGAGGGTATCTCTTTCTGCAACCCACAAGGCGGCCTTTTTATGAAAATTACTCAACTCCTGCTTGAACGATTCCAGACCTTCAACGCCAAGCTTGCCATTCTTCTGCTGCCCGGCCAGCTCCACCTTGTTTTCAAAGTTTTTCAGCGTCTTCATGAATTGTGTGACCTCGAGGTGATGGGTGGTCAACAAGTCATTGGGCATGGCCGCCAGAATCAGCGAGGCCGCCTCCACAGCATGTTGGTCAGTAATCACGGCATGGGTGATATCAACCGGTTTTCCAGCTTTAAATACCTCCGCCTGCAAAGTTCCCGACAAACTGCCTAGTACCTTCAACCGGGCTCCCACATGCTCCTGAGATTTTCGCGAATAGCTGGACTCCACCTTGTAAGCCAGCGACGGTGCACTCAATGCCAGGCTTTTTGAATTGAAACCGGCTGCGCTCACATTTGCAGCCGCAAGTTGATGAATGAATATCCTGCCGTTTTTATCCAACCCTTGTGGTGAATCACAATTTGCCGTGCCCAGAAACGTCAACACTTTTTCCGAGCGCTCACTGCCCGGGGTTTTCAGTGCACCCCCCAACTCCGCAAGAAAAGGCAGCTTGTCCCCGCGCACTGTTGAATGCGTGGACTTACCCTGATTGTCAAAATTATTGAACCAGGACCCAAACTCGGACAAACAAACTTTCAACGCAGCTGATCGCGACGATGCGCCAGCACGTCCGTATTCCAATGCCTTATTCAAGCTGAAACCATCCTGGACTGACGGTGATTCAACACCATTGGCCAACATCGGCAAACTGCAAGGCAGCGCCTTGGCTTCAGAAGCAGGCACTGCAGCGAACCTACCGGATAAGCCGTTGAGGGCTTTCAAATCTGTTTCTGCAGCACACACAGTGCGCAAAAACGTTTCGATTTTTTTCTTCTGGTCTTCAACACCTTTGATATTCTTTTCGCACGCATCGAATTGATTCATCAACTCAAATACTTTCGTACTGTCCCGCCCTTCACCTGTTTGCTCTAACTGTTTTTGAAGTCCAGACTTTTTCTCTTGCTCCTGAGCCTCAAGCTCATCAAGCTTTTTTGCAAGGGCATTCAGCTCGACCTGATTCAACTCAACCCTGTTCTTGTTGAGCTGCACAACATTCCGAATGGAAGATTCAAGTTTGGACTGAATCATTTTGTAACCTTGAGCAGCCTTCTCATGCATGATTTGCTGGGACTTGCTTGCTCGATACCATTTCTGCACAACCTTCGCTGCTGCATTTTGGGAAACGTCGGCTGGTTCAGCCAATGCTGATGAAGACCCGCCAGCCGAGTGCAAAGCCTCGATGACTGAACGCTGAACGCCAATCGTGTGGCCTTGCTGCCTGTTACTCAAGTCTGCTTTCCGGATAAGGTCTATGACCGACTTCTTTTCATTTGAAGTGACATGAGCCAGTTCCTTGACCCTACGCTCAACATCAGTGAGCGTTTGTTCAAACGAACCCATATCTGACAGCTTGGCAATTCTCTCACTCGCCTCGTCCTTGGCTTTTTGGAGTAACTCAGCAGCCTTGTCCGATTCGAGCTGCTTTTGATACTGCGCGAGTTTCGCAGGCACACCGTCCCTGACAGCAGCCTGCTGCAAAGCATTCAATGCGGCAGCTTGATCGGGTGCAGCGCTGAAAAAACTACCAAGCCACCGCAACCATGAACTTGCCGGCTTGGTACTTGTTTCTGGTTTCGCCAACGGCACAGGGTTGGTGAGTGTGGAGGCGGCTGATGAAGGTTTGGCTGTGGAGATGGATGAGGCGACAGTTGTTGTATCAGGCGAAGAAGTTGAACTCACCGGGACTGGGTCGGTTCTCTTGAGCATATCGACAATCATGGACTTGAGTTCTTCTGCTTTTTGTCCACCACCTGACTCTACTTTCTTGACCAAATCATCAATCAAGGAATTGAGTGCCTCACTGATTTCTTCAGTGCCATTTATCTTGTAACACGCTTTCATCATGTCAATAACATGGGGTTGTTCAAGGGGTGTTTTGCCAAAGTTGGCATTCAACTGAGTGGCAGCCAAACCAGGGGTGACTACCGCTTGAACACCTGAACCTGACTTGCCTGTTGCAGCGCTGGACGATCCTGTGCGCTGACTGATGGCACTGGGTACTGCGGTGGTGGTTGAAGTGGTCATGGCGAGGTACTCCGGATGGTCGGTTCTGATTGGTTGGATGAATGGGTACTGAGACTGTGTAGTTTTCTGAGATCCTCAGCATTGGTCACAATGTTGAGTTGCAGAACCGCAAGCCTGGTTTTGATAAACGCGAGGGGATCGGGGAGCTCATCGCTTGGTGGAATTTTCAGTTCGCTCAAGGTGTGCTCGAGCAATTTGAAGTTACCCAGTAAATCAGCTTGCAAATCGGCAGCCAGGTTTTGACCGCAAACAGAGTGCGCGAGCTCATCTGCGTTGCTCAGCGCTTGTTTCCAGTGAGCGGAAGGATTGTCAGCAAGACTGGCGCTGAATTTCTTCCACAAGGCGAAAGCAGCCTTGGACACGCCATCCGTATTCGCAGAAGCTTCGCTCTGGAATGATTTAGCGGCATTTGAAGCAACAATACTTTGAGGCGTCGGGGGGGGTGAATTCCCCACCCCGGAGGGACTGACCGACATTTATTCCCCTTGCTTGAAAATCAGCAAAACGACGGGGAATACATCCCCTTTCGATTAAGGAACAAGTGCGGCCAGAAAGTTCCTTGGGTCAATGATTGCGATTAGCCTCTACTGCTGTAAAACTGTGCCAACGCGGCTGCAGTGTGACCCGCCTTCTTGCCTTTGGCTTTCGCAATTTCCTGTGGGCTACCCTGTGCCACCAACTGCCCACCGCCAATGCCAGCCTCGGGACCCATGTCGATCACCCAATCGGCTTGGGCAATCAAGTCAAGGTCGTGTTCAATCACCACCACCGTGTGGCCCGCATCCACCAGCCTGTGCAGTACGGCAATCAGCTTTTCCACATCGTTCATGTGCAGGCCAACCGTGGGTTCGTCCAGCACATACAAGGTCGGGGGGCTCATTTGTACACCCGCCTTGTTTTCGCGTACTTTCACCAGCTCGGTCACCAGCTTGATCCGCTGCGCCTCGCCACCGCTCAGCGTGGGGCTGGGCTGGCCAATAGTCAGGTACCCCAAACCAACGTCGTTCAGCAGTTGCAGGGCTTGCGCGATCGCCGGATGCGCTTCAAAAAACGGCGCTGCCTCTGAACAACTCATGTTCAAAATTTCCGCAGCGGTTTTGTCGCGCCAGGTGACTTGCAAGGTTTCCGGGTTGAATCGTTTGCCGCGACAGGCTTCACACACCACTTTCACGTCAGGCAGGAAGTTCATCTCTATGGTTTGCATGCCTTGGCCGTCGCACACCGGGCAACGGCCGGGCCCCGCATTGAAACTGAAACGGTTGGCTGCAAAGCCTCGCATCCGGGCTTCGATGGTGTCAGCCAGCACATTGCGAATTCGGTTCCAAAAGCCAATGTAAGTGGCCGGGCAACTGCGCGGTGTTTTGCCAATCGGAGTTTGGTCCACCTCCAGTACACGGGCTACTTGATCAGCACCTTCAATCGCATCGCAGGCAAACCAGTTGTGTATGGGTTTGCCTTTCTTGTTTTGGTTCAGCACATACTGGCGCATATTGGCCAATAAAATATCGCGCGCCAAAGTCGATTTTCCGCTACCTGACACACCAGTAATGGCGACCAAACGTCCCAGCGGAATGTCCACATTTAAACTTTTGATGTTGTGCAGTTTTGCCCCTTTAATGCTCAATCGGGGGGTGAGTTTTTCCACCGGGCGCTTGGGCTGTAGCAAATGCGGAATCGGATTTTTCAAATAGCGGCCTGTCAGCGAGTTTTTGTCCGCTGTAACCTCGGCCACCGTGCCTTGAGAAATAATTTCGCCTCCCAGCTTGCCTGCACCAGGACCGATGTCGACCAACCGGTCAGCACGTTTCATGGTGTCAATATCGTGCTCGACCACCAACAGCGTATTGCCCTTGGCCCGAAGTTCTTCAAGCGCATCCAGCAGGCGGTGGTTGTCACGAGTGTGTAGGCCAATGGTGGGTTCGTCCAGCACGTAACACACACCGCGCAGGTTGGTGCCCAGCTGGCTGGCCAAGCGAATGCGCTGTGCTTCACCACCACTCAGAGTAGGCGCGCTGCGGTTCAGGTGCAGGTAATCAAGACCCACCTGTTTCAAAAACTTCAATCGCCCGGCCATTTCGATGCGAATGTCTTTGGCAATCGCTGTTTCGCGTTCGTCCAGTTCGAGCTGGTCCACCCACTGCAAAGCATCGCTGACGGTTTGATCAGCCAGTTCGGCGATATTGCTGTTCTTGAACTTCACAGCCAGCGCAGTGGGGTTTAGGCGTTGACCATTGCAGGAGCCACACACCATGCTTTCTCGCAAATAGCTTCCTTCGTCATTTTCAGCATTTTCGTCTGCGCTTTTGTCTTGCTCAGAAAGCCACTTGCCTTCTTCACCTGTGGTTTCAGCATCAAACCCCTCTACCTCCTCACCCACGCCAAAGCAACTGGTACACCATCCATGTTTGCTGTTGTAACTGAACAAGCGCGGGTCGAGCTCGGGAAAGCTGCGTGCGCAACTCGGGCATGCCCGCTTGGTGGAGTAAAACCGAATGGTGGGCGCTTCACCCTTTTTACCAGGTGCCTCAACCATGACTGTGCCTTTACCAAACTCAAGCGTTTGGACCAGCACCTCGCGCAATTCTTTTTCTGTTTTGGCCTGCACAAGCAGGGTTTTCACAGGCACCTCGATGTGGTGTTCCTGATAGCGGGCCAACTTCGGCCAGGGGTTGGTGGGCACGTACTCCCCATCCACGCGCAGGCGTTCATAACCGCGGTCCACGGCCCATTTTGCAATTTCGTTGTAAATGCCTTTGCGGCCCTGCACCAGTGGTGCCAGCAAAGTGATTTCCTGCCCTTTGTAATGCTGCATGATTTGCGCCAGCATGCTGTCCATGCTTTGCGGAGCAATGGGCACCTCGCACGTGGGGCAATGCTGAATGCCCAACTTCACAAACATGAGGCGCAGGAAGTGGTACACCTCGGTCACCGTGGCGACTGTACTTTTCCGGCCACCCCGACTGGTGCGCTGCTCGATCGCCACGGTGGGGGGAATACCAAAAATGGCATCCACATCAGGCTTGGCTGCAGGTTGCACAAACTGTCGAGCGTAGGCATTCAGGCTTTCAAGGTAACGGCGCTGGCCTTCGCTGAACAAAATATCAAACGCAAGGGTGGATTTTCCGCTGCCGGAAGGCCCGGTAATGACAGTCATCTTTTCCCGTGGAATGGTCAGGCTGACATTTTTCAGGTTGTGCTCACGCGCATGCAAAATTTCAATGCCGTCAGTCAGGCCGCGCTTGTTGTGTTTGGTCTCCAGTCCGTACAGGGCCGCCGCCTCGGCCACCAGGTGATCACTGCCTTTGTTTAAATCGGCAGCATGCAGCAGATTGGTTTGCGCAAGGTATTGTTTGATCGCAACGCCCGTGTGGCTCGCTTTGTTTTTTGCAAGCTGTTCGGGCGTGCCCTGGGCCACCAGTTCACCCCCGTATTCGCCCGCCTCGGGTCCAAGGTCGATAAGCCAATCTGCCGCGCAGATCACATCCAGATTGTGTTCAACAATCAACACACTGTGCCCTGCTTCCTGCAACAAACGCAGCGAACGCATCAACTTGGCCACATCGTCAAAGTGCAAACCAGTGGTCGGCTCGTCAAACACAAACAGGTCACCTCGCTTGGCCACTTTTTGACCGCTGGCGGTGAGTTTCAGGTTAGCCAGAAAACCCGCCAACTTGAGTCGTTGTGCTTCGCCACCGCTGAGCGTGGGTACAGGCTGCCCCAAACGCAAATAATTCAGCCCAACCTGTGCCAGCGGTTGCAGTGTTTTTAGTAGCGCAGAGTCTTTTTCAAACAAATCAAGCGCCTGGTCTACGGTCAGTTCAAGTACCTGCGCCATGTTCAACACTTGGCCTTTTCGTTCAAGCGTGACTTCCAGTGCCTCTGGCCGGTAACGTGTGCCATTGCATTCGCCGCAGCGCAAATAAACATCACTCAAGAACTGCATTTCAACATGTTCAAAACCATTGCCACCACAAATGGGGCAGCGGCCATCGCCACTGTTGAAACTGAAGAAGCCGGGTTTGTAATCCCGCTCTACAGCAATTTTTGTTTTGGAGAACAGTTTGCGCAGTTCATCAAACGCGCCGACATAGCTGGCGGGGTTGCTTCGCGTTGTTTTGCCGATTGGGCTTTGGTCAACAAATGCCAATTCGGAAATGAGTTCAACACCCTCCACGGAATCGAACTCACCGGGGGCCTCTGTGGGCTCACCTTTTATTTTCTTGATCGCGGGCACCAGTACATCTTGTACCAAGGTGCTTTTGCCTGAACCTGAAACACCTGTGAGTACCACCAATCTGTTGAGCGGCAGTTTGAGATCGATGTTTTTCAAGTTGTTGGCGCGCACACCGGTCAAGGTAATGTGCTCTGTGGAATCGCCCAACGGCTCGATGTATTCCACCACCTTCAGTTCACCCTTCAAGTAGCGGGCAGTCAGCGAGTTTGCCTGAGCGATTTTGGCGGGCGCGCCATCAAATACAATATTGCCCCCGGCTTCACCCGGGCCCGGGCCAATGTCTATGAGCCTGTCAGCCTGGTTCATCAATTGCGGGTCGTGCTCCACCACCACCAAGGTATTTCCTGCCTCTTTCAAACGCTGCATGGCCTGCGCCACGCGCGCAATATCGCGGGGATGCAAGCCGACGGAGGGTTCGTCCAATACAAACAAGGTATTCACCAGCGAACTACCCAATGCCGTGGTCAGATTGATTCGCTGTACTTCACCACCACTGAGGGTTCTGCTTTGCCTGTCCAGCGTCAAATAACCCAAACCCACTTGAATGAGGAAGCCCAGGCGGGTACGAATTTCCTGAAGCACCAGGTCACTGGCTTCATCGAGTGCACCGGGCAGTTGCAGGTTTTTGAACAGCTGCGCCACCTTCAACAGCGGCATTTGCATGATTTCATGAATGCTGTGCTTGCCCGAATCGCTGGGCAACTTCCAGAGCAGGGAATCGGGCTTCAGACGCGCGCCGTTGCAGTCACCACACGGGGTGTAACTGCGATATTTGGACAACATCACGCGCACGTGCATTTTGTAGGTACGGCTTTCGAGCCATTCAAAAAAACGGGCTACACCATAGAACAAGTGACCGTCCCAATTCCCATCAAAATTGGCATCGCCCTCAATCACCCACAGCTTGTGTTCTTCGGGCAAATGTTTGTAAGCGATGTCGGTGGCGATACCGCGTTTTTTGGCAAATTTCACCAAGTCTTTCTGGCAGCTTTTAAAACTTTCCGTGGTCCAGGGCTTCACCGCGCCCTCCTCCAGCGATTTGTTTTCGTCGGGAACCACCAATCCGTAATCAATACCGATGACACGTCCAAAGCCGCGGCAGGTGTCACACGCACCCAAGGGTGAATTGAAGCTGAAGTGGCTGGGCAAAGGGCTTGAATAATCCAGATCACAAGTGGCGCAATGCAGGCCCTCGGAAAAACGCCAAGGCTGTTGCTCGTCATCGCCCTCGTCAGGCAATGCAAACACATTCACCTTGCCCTTGCCCCTGTGCAAGGCGCTGGCCACAGCGTCACTAAAGCGGCTTTCCTCAACACCCGCGACGCGGAAACGGTCTTGCACCACATCCAGCAATTTCTCCACGATGCTGCGGCCTTTTTTAATCGGCGTTTCGCGGTGAATACGGGTGTAGCCTTGCGCGCTCAGGAAGTCTTCAATTTCCTGAGTCGTAAATTTTGCGGGTACACGCACCGGGAATGTAATCACCAAACGCGGGTCGTTCTGTGCGGCGGCCTTGTCCAGTATCGATTGTTTGATGGTGGCTACGGTGTCTTCACGTACCCACTGGCCACACTGTCGGCAATGCAAATGAGCCGCGCGGGCGTAAATCAACTTCAGGTGATCGTTGATTTCGGTCATGGTGCCCACGGTGCTGCGGGAGGTGCGCACAGGGTTGGCTTGGTCAATTGCGATGGCAGGCAAGACGCCTTCGATGCTATCTACATCGGGTTTGTCCATGCGGTCGAGAAACTGGCGCGCATAAGGCGAAAAGGTTTCGACATAGCGACGCTGACCCTCTGCATACAGGGTATCGAACACCAATGAGCTTTTACCACTGCCCGACACACCCGTGAACACGGTAATTTCACCGGTCCTGATGTCAATGTCGACGTTTTTGAGATTGTGCTGCCGCGCCCCCTTGATACGAATCACATTGCCAAGGTACTGGGAATTCTCGGTTTTTTTCGCTTTGGTGGTCATGGGGCGCCTGGGGTAAAACGGTTGCTACAGGCGGTTAATTGTACCTGTAGCAATCGCTTTTACCTGGCTTGGAGCGCTTTACTTAAGCAACCTGTGCAAGCCTGCGTTTGCGAACACCTTGTGCCAAGGTTTCCAGCACTTGCAGGCTGTCGTCCCAGCCCACGCAACCATCGGTGATGCTTTGGCCGTAAGTCAAAGGCTTGCCGGGTTCAAGGTCCTGGCGACCTTCCACCAAGTGGCTTTCAACCATGACACCCATGATGCGCGCATCGCCGGCGGCCAGTTGTTCAGCGATGTTCTCGCACACCCCAACCTGGTTCTTGGGAACCTTGCTGCTGTTGCCATGACTTGCATCAATCATGATTCGGGCGGCCAGGCCTGCTTTGCCAATGTCGGCCGCCGCGGCCTCCACTGACGCTGCGTCATAGTTCGGGCCTTTCCCGCCACGCAGAATAATGTGGCAGTCCTCGTTGCCCGAGGTGCTGACAATCGCGCTGCGACCCTCCTTGGTTACGCTCAGGAAGTGATGTGGGTGTTGCGCTGCCTTGATGGCATCCACTGCAATTTTTACGTTGCCGTCTGTGCCATTCTTGAAACCGACCGGACAGCTTAGACCTGATGACAACTCACGATGAATCTGGCTTTCAGTGGTGCGGGCACCAATCGCACCCCAACTGACCAAATCAGCGATGTACTGTGGGGTGATCATGTCGAGGAACTCAGTTCCCGCTGGCAAACCCAGGCTGTTGATATTCAAAAGCACTTCACGCGCCATGCGCAGGCCTTTGTTGATTTCAAAGCTGCCATCCAGATTGGGGTCGTTAATCAACCCCTTCCAGCCCACAGTGGTGCGCGGCTTCTCAAAATAGACACGCATCACAATTTCCAGGTCTTCTGCGTATTTTTCGCGATACACCTTCAGCTTGTTGGCGTATTCCATCGCTGCCTTCACATCATGGATGGAACAGGGCCCCATTACGACGATCAAGCGATCGTCACCACCATGCAGAATTTTGTGGAGGGCCGCACGGCAACCTGCCACTGTTTCGGCAATTGCGGGGGTAATGGGCACGTCTGCGATCAAGGCCGCAGGGGTGATCAGTTCTTTAATTTCTTTGATTCTCAAGTCGTCTGTTACCGTGTTCATGCCAATTCTCCTGAATGCTGGCGCGCTTTTTGTTCAAAGTGTCGGTTCAAAAAAAAACCGCCAGGAAGTTCAGGCCTGGCGGTTTTGGGATCTGTTTGAACTATGTGTTTTTACGCACAACCCTCTTCCGCCGCTTGCCCAAACCAGGCAAAGAAGCCAAAAAAAGCATAAAAAGAGTGCGCGAAATTCGTGTTCATCTTTTAAATGTAATCAATTCATGGCCGCTGTGCAAGCGCGCTAAGCCAAATTCTAACAAGTCGCCGATGGCTGTGGTTGGCATCCCACTGAAAAACAAGGAACTTTGACAGCTTTGGGTCCACTCAGGCGTTCAATTTCAATACTCCAACCAATGAATCATGAGCATGAACGGAATCAACCCAATTCAAGTGAACCCAGTGAATATTGCCCAAGCACCTCCCCAAGCCCAACAGCGACCCACGGTGGACGCAGTAAGAACCCTCGCCGTGCAAATCAGGAGGCAAACCGCAGAGTTGATCCCGCTTGCCAACAATTTCTACACAGCATGGATGGTGTTACCACAAGCGCAGGCCCTCTCCTCTTCCGCATTACAACAACTCAAAAACACCTTTTTGGAAGCCGATGAGGGACATGCAGACTTTCTTCGTAAACTGGAGAACTGTACTGATGAAGTGCGGCACAATGCCAGAGAGGTCACTCGTTTGGCCATTTCATTGCACAACAACAGCTTCGAGGCACTCGAAATCGCCAGTCATTTACTCGAGCGGGGCCCCGGCAACTTGCTGGTGACCACGCCATTGGGGCCTTGGTCTTTGTCAAAGCAGGCCATTGACACCAGCTTGCTTTACCACATCACGGGTGATGCTGAGGTGCTGCAAGGCCAACAACCCCAAGACCGAGCCAATCTGGCTGCCTTGCATGCAGAATGGGCGCAAGACGACGCAATCGACCCCTATGCGCTTCAACGCTAGTTTACTGAGTACCGCCCATGACCAGCCCATCAATGCGCAGGGTGGGCTGACCCACACCCACAGGTACGCTTTGACCTTCCTTACCGCAAGTGCCCACGCCATCATCAAGCGCCATGTCATTGCCAACCATTGAAATTTTGGTAAGCGACTCTGGGCCGTTGCCGATCAAGGTTGCACCCTTGAGTGGGTAGGTGATTTTGCCGTTTTCAATTTTGTAGGCCAGCGAAGCTGAAAACACAAACTTGCCACTGGTGATGTCCACCTGACCACCGCCAAAATTCACGGCATACACGCCATCTTTTACGCTGGCGATAATTTCCTCGGGCGTTTTGTCGCCGTTCAACATGTAAGTGTTGGTCATGCGGGGCATGGGCAAATGCGCAAAGCTCTCGCGTCGACCATTGCCAGTCACCGGCATTTTCATCAGGCGCGCATTCGTAATGTCTTGAATATAGCCTTTCAAAATACCGTCTTCAATCAGGGGGGTGCATTCGGTTTTGTTGCCTTCATCGTCAATATTCAGGGAACCCCGGCGGCTGGCCAAAGTACCATCATCAACAATCGTGACCCCCTTGGCGGCCACTCGCTGGCCAATCATGCCGGAAAAAGCACTGCTGCCTTTTCGGTTGAAGTCGCCTTCCAGACCGTGGCCAATCGCCTCATGCAGCAAAATACCAGGCCAACCTGAGCCGAGCACCACGGTTTGAGAACCAGCGGGGGCAGGACGAGCCTCCAGATTGATCAAGGCCTGGTCCACTGCGGTGTGAGCATGGTGCATCAGGAATGCATCGTTGAAATGACCAAAATCATAACGACCGCCCGCCCCCCGACGAACCTGTCTCGCGACGGCCTTTTTGTTCTACCACTACGCTGACATTGATTCGAACCAAAGGACGTACATCCGCGGCGAGTACACCATCACTGCGAGCCACCAATACCACATCATAGGCGCCCACAATATTGGCCATCACTTGCTTCACGCGCTTGTCGCGCTTGCGTGCAAATTGTTCAAGACGCTTGAGCAGATCTACTTTTTCTGTCGATGTCAGCGTGGGAATCGGGTTCAGGGGGCTGTAGAGTGCCCGGCTTTCAGCGCCAGCAAAGCCCTTGCCCGTTTTCAGATTGCGATTGGCGGTTTTGCCCAAGCTTGCAATTTCACGCACCGACTTCGCCGCTGCCAAGATGGGTTTGAAGGCAATGTCGTCGGAATAGGCAAAAGCTGTTTTATCACCGCTGACAGCGCGCACGCCTACGCCCTGTTCAATGTTGTAGCTGCCCGATTTAACAATCCCTTCGTCCAGCGACCAACCTTCAATGCAACCGTACTGAAAATACAGATCGGCGAAATCCACCTTGTGCGAGAAAATTTCACCGAAAGCCTTCTGGATGTGGCCTTCATCAATACCGTAGGGGGTCCACAACAGGCTTTGGGCAATGGCGAGATTGGAAATGGCGGGGTCTACTACTTTCATGTTGAATCCTTTAAAGCACGCGGTGCGTAAGCGCGGGCAGGCTGTTTCGCACATCAACTATCTTAGCAGGGTCAAGCTGACCCAGCACTACCCCCTCCCCCTCTTGCAGCACATTCTCGACCTCGCCCCACGGGTTCACCAACATGGAATGACCCCAGGTGCGGCGCCCATTCTCATGTACACCGCCTTGTCCGCAGGCCAGCACATAACACTGGTTTTCAATTGCACGAGCCCGCATTAGCACCTCCCAGTGGGCTCGACCCGTGGTGTAGGTAAATGCAGCGGGCATCACGATTAAATCAACAGGCCCCATGGCGCGGTAAAGTTCGGGAAAACGAAGGTCGTAGCACACGGACAAGCCTATTTTGAAGCCCTCCACATCGGCGACCACTGGCGTGGCCCCGGGCAGCAGTACACGCGCTTCATCGTAGCTTTCCTGCCCCTTGGTAAAACAGAACAGGTGAATTTTGTCGTACCGGGCCGTACATTCGCCCTGCGGATTGAAGACCAGCGTGGTGTTGAAAACGCGACCCTCTACGTCGCTGGCAATTGGAAGGGTTCCCGCCACAATGTGGACGTTGCGCACCACGGCCTGATCGGCGAGGAATTGCTGGATTGGCCCTTGGCCGTATGCTTCGGCGATCGCCAACTTGTCGGTGTCTTTGTGGCCCATCAAGCAAAAGTATTCTGGCAACAGCACCAATTGCGCGCCCTGTTTGGCAGCCTGACCGATCAGGCGCTGCGCAATGTCCAGGTTCCGTTCAAGGTCAGGTGTTGCAATCATTTGCAAACTTGCGACGGTCATGGAGTGGCTCATGCTAATTCCTTGTGTTGGGGTCGTTGGTGGGCGGGGTGACTGCATCGCCCTTGCGCACACGCTCAATAACCGGGGCCACCCAGGGGCCGCTTACTTTGTATTGAAAAGAGAATATTTTTGACAGTGGGTCTTTCAGCACGAAATCGGCAATCAATGATGCAATACCCACCGCCGGGTTGGCCGCAATCACAGAGTAGATCAGTGAACCGCCCGCAGGGTTCAGGTCAGGCAACACAACCACATTCAGGTTTTGGGTTTCGCTTTCCAGGTCCAGTTTTCCATCCATCAACACAGTGGCACTGGGTCCGGTCATCTTGAAATTCTGGGTACTGGCGATGCCCTCTTTCAAAGCCACATCGGCTTCCATGGTGTCGTAGGCAAAGCCTTCCGAGAACACGTCTTTGAAGTCGAGCGTGAACCGACGCGGAATACTTTGCAAGGAAAGTACTCCCAGCAATTTGGCCACACCAGGATCTGCCTTCAAAAACTGACCTTTGGTACTCTGGAGTTTGAATTGCCCACTCAAACTGCCGTAATCAATATTCGTGGGTGCATCGTTCCAGCGCAAACGTCCAACCAGCGTGCCTTCGCCACCCTGAAAAACGCCAGCCATGCCAAGTCGCGTTAACAGGCCGCCAGCATTCTTGACTGTTTGATCCACCTCAATATCGGTTCTTTGATTCTTCAGGTTTGCCCCGTACTGCCAAACCCCCTTGGCCCGGGTAATTGATTCAGGGTTCTCGATACGAAGCTCTTCGAGCTTCCATTCTTTCGGGCGCTGACTCAGCGCCGCGCGCGCCTGCTCTTCCCGAGTTTGATTGACCGCGATGAGCTTCAGATTGCCCAACACCAAATCATTCAAAGTGAAATTGTCCACCTGCACGTCCAGTGCCGGAATACTGGAGGCAGGTTCCTCCACCAAATCGCGTAGATCACTGTCGAGCGTTTTGGGAATGACCAGCGTTTTAAATCGGGCCAGCACAGCGCCATCGGGTCTCTGTTTGTCAGAAACCCAGGACAGATAACCATCGACGCCTTTGGCTTTCACATCGAACTGCCATCTTTTTTCCACGGTGCGGGCAGCCACCGACACGCCTTCAAAGGATTTGCTGCCCACATTCAGGCGTTCGGTACGAATACCTACCTTTAACTTGATGTCGGTGCCTGCGGAGGGGTCACCCATCAACTCGCCCATCAAGCCCGTGTTGCCAGGGGCTGAGGTAATGTCATTAAAAATGGTACGCCAAGTGTCCAAATCAATGGCGGGCACCCGAATGTCGCCTTGTATTCCCGCTGTGGGGGCCGCCAGGGGCGCACCGATGGCGAACTGCATGGAATCAATACCCGCTTGCCCCGCCTGCTCCAGCACAATGGCACGAAGTTGTGCCAGCGGTTTCGCATCGGGACCCAAATCCACTTGCAAACGCTCACCCTGGGCTGTAGCGCTTTGATTCAGTTTGAAGGGCAATCGGGCATCTGCTTTTTTGGCGAAGGGGGCTGGTAACTTGACTTCCAAACCCTGCAATTGGCTGTTCACATCGACGACTACGCCATTCTCGCGCGTAGCCACAAGTACCGAATACGGCGTGCTACCAGCGAGGTAAGGCTCACTCAAGGGGTTCAAATACTGGGCCAAACCCTTGGCTCGCGCAGTGCCATTGGCCCTGATTTCCATGCGCCCATTGGCATCTGTGGTGCCTTTCACCACCACAGGCCCCCCCAGGGCCTGGCCAAGCAACTGATCGATGAAAAGACCTTTGTTGGAGAATTGGATAACGCCGTCTACATTGCTGACCACCGGCATGCCACGCACCACGCGGATGGAATTGCCTTTCAATTTCAGATCGCCTTTGACCTGTGTTTTTTCAGGATCGGCAATCGGAATGTTCAGACGCAAATCGAGGTTGGCATTGCCTTCCACCTGGGCATTGATCAAGGCCTCGTTCAATATTTCACGCACTGGGCTTTGATTCACAAAAGCCACCATCTTGCCCAACTCGCCCTGGCCTTCGCCTTTGATTTCCAACAAAGGTTCCCATGCATCCAGATTGTCAATACTGGCTTGAACGCCTTTCAAAACAACGCCTGAGGTTTCGGCTTGGTCTGCTTCAATCAACATGCGTTTGCCAACAAACGAGGCTTTACCGTTCACTTTTTGAATACCTGGCCATCCTGGTGCATAGGTCAGTTCACCGTTTTCAAACGGCACATCGATCCTGAACACGCCCGGGTGCTTTGGGCCCGCAAAGGGGAAGTCGCTCAAGCGCCCCGACAGTTCAAACTGACCATTTTTTGCAGTGCCTGCTTTCAAGTTCTCGGTCAACCACTCGCGGGCACTGGCACCTACCACCAGTGGCAGGTAATTGGCCACGCGCGCGATATTGGCCATCGGCAGAGAGCCCTTGATGTCGATGACATCCGATTCATCCCGACGAAACTGGTAGCTGCCCGCGACCTCGGCCTGCAGGTCTGCATTGCTGACTTTGAGTTGTTCCACTGAAAATTCGGCAGGCTGATTGGCAGTAAACACATCCTTCCAGCCGCCGCGGCCCTCAATTGAATCAAAAGCCAGGGTTTCTGCTGAGAATATTTCTGGCAGTGAAATTTCAGAATCATTGCCTGCCAAGGTCCATTCGCCGATAGAGTCGCTACCCTTGAATGTACCGCTGAGATTTTTGAAACCGGTGATTCGTCCGTTGGATTTGGGTGACGGATCGCGATACAACACAGTGAGCTTGCTGAAATCAACATCGGATTTGAACGAGACTGATTTCTCAAAGGGCTTGTTACCAGAAGTCCGCCAATCCAGCGCCACACGGTTGATTCGCCCGGCCACTTCGAAAGACTTCAAGGCTTCAAGCCGCTGAAGCTGCCCCAAATGTGGTCCCAATTCCAGCACCACTGCCTGCGCTTGGGCGGCATCCAGCTGTTGGATCTGAACGCCCCAATCCACCCCATCTGCACCTGCCAGTTTTTTCAGCGACAAATCCGTCGGGCCAAACTGTTTTTGCCCGGCAATCTGGCCTTTCAGTTGACGGACCGAAATCGCATTGGGTTCAAACAGGGCATGCTCACCCTGCACTTCAATCAAAGCGCTGGTATTGGTCATGTCAAAGGGGATTGCCTCGACCTCGGGATTGGAGAAGCGCAATTTACCGATTCGGGCATCCAGCAAGGAACGCTGCACCAAACCGTCTTCAAAATCGACCCATAACTTTCCCTGCGGCTGGGTAAGATCCACATCCAGACCGAAAGTTTTGAACACTGACTCAAGCGGTTCGCTTTGATCCACCAAGGCACACAGGTAAAAACTACCTTTCCATTTGGTCACATCGCCCAACTGACGCTCCAGCAAAGGCGTTTTGAAGTTCAAACGAAGATTCACAGGCGTCTGGGCCAGCACAGGCAATTTGAAAGTCAGGCCGGCCTCGTGACGGCTCAGACCATTTTCCAGCAACAGTTCAGCCTCGATGGCTTGAGCGCCGGGGAATTGCCCCATGGCATCCTGCCAGTTCAATACGCCGTTCTTCAGCAACACGCGCTGCTGGGCGAGCAACCAGTCCAGCCCGGGGTTGCCCTGGCTGCCGTCGTCGATCAAGGGTATGCCTGCCACCTCAATGACACCCTGTGAATTGCGCACCACACTGAGCGCTGGCGATTGCACTTCCAGGTTTTTCAGGCGCGGATTGAAGGCGAGAATGCTGGGCAAAGACCAGGTGAGGTGAACTTGGTCCGCAGTGAAGCCAGGCTCACCGTTGGCTTGCGGCAAGCGAATATTTTGCACCACGAGCAAGGGACCAAAACCACGCCAACTGGCTTGAATTTGGCCAATTTCAAGTGCAGTGCCTGTCTGGGTTTGCAAGTACCGCTGAATTTCAGGACGGTAACGGTCGATTTCAGGCAAGACCAACCACTTGATGGCCAACAAAGCCATACACAGGGGGGTATAGACCGCAATCAGCACCCAAAACAGCACCGCCCCTGCACGCCGAAGCGCGGGGTTGCCCTTGACTTGTTGCACCAGTGCCTGGTTTGTTCCTTCCTGCAAGAAATACCGCCCGAATAATCGTCAACACCTGTAGTACGCTATTGTAGAACCAAGCTTCCCTTTATAACGACACGCATGAACGACCCACTGGATTTCTATCATCAGGTTTGGCCCACGCACTCCGAGTATGCCAAACGCTGGCTTCACCGTTTCCCACAATGGGACAGCACCGAGCATGATGAAGACCACCTGTTGAATTGCATTGAAACCTGGCTTCAGAAAGCACGGGAGTTGACCGAAGAAAAAGCCCTGATGGCCGAACTTCGACTGGTTAGGCAGCGCAGCATGATTGAAATCATGCGTCGCGACCTGCAAGGCAAGGCCGATTTGTTTGAAGTGACAGAGGCCTTGTCCTTTCTGGCCGATGCCGCCGTACAAATTGCGTTGAAGTTCAGCCACAAAATGCAGGCTGAGCGGTTTGGTGAACCGGCCGACGGCGATTGCATGATGGTCGTGGGGATGGGCAAACTGGGTGGCCTTGAGTTGAATGCTTCCAGTGATATCGACCTGATTTTTTTGTACAACCAGGATGGAGAGACACTGGGGGGCCCAACCGGCAAAACCCAGTCTCACGCCGAATTTTTTACACAGGTTGGCAAACGGGTCATCAAGATTATTTCCGAAGTAACCGACGAAGGCTTCGTATTCCGGGTTGACATGCGGCTGCGTCCCAACGGCGATTCGGGCCCGCTGGTGGTGAGCCTGGACATGCTGGAAGAATACTTTGTGGTGCAGGGCCGCGAATGGGAGCGCTACGCCTGGATCAAGGCCCGCGTGGTGAATTGGGCAGTGGACCCATCACAAGATTCGGCTTTTCAACAGAGTCTGGACAACCTGAACAATATTGTCCGCCCCTTTGTATTCCGCAAATACCTGGACTTCGGGTCCATTCGCGCCTTGCGAGCACTGCATGTGCAAATTCGCAACGAGGTGAACAAGCGGGAAAGCCAACACCCTGGTTCTGTGCACGTCAAACTGGGGCGCGGTGGCATTCGTGAAATTGAATTCACGGCACAGGCTTTCCAGCTGATTCGTGGGGGGCGTGAACCGAAACTGCAATTGCGACGCACAGTCGATGTGTTGGAAGTGTGCGTTGAATTGGGACTGATCACCAAAGACGATCACGACAAAATGGTGGCGGCGTATCGCTTTTTGCGCAACCTTGAACACCGGCTGCAATATGTAGACGATGCCCAAACTCACCGCCTTCCTGCCAGCCCGACCGAGGTTCTGCGCATTGCGCGATCCATGGGATTCCAGGACCCAGGCAACTTCATGAAGGCCTTGAACCGCCACATGGACTACGTGGCCAGCCACTTTGATGTGGTATTTGGCGACAAACAGGAAGACGAAGAAACGCCCAGTCTTGAACTGCCATGGGCAGACACCTTAACCCAGGGATTCACCCACCCACAAGCGGCACAAGACCGTTATCAGCACCTGATCGAATCGAGCCGGTACCAGGCCTTGCCAACCGCACACCGGGAACGGGTTGACCGCTTGATGCCCACGTTGCTCGCGGCAGCGGGGGCGTCTTCAGCGCCTGACTCTTGCTGGCGTTACTGCTGCGACCTTATTGAAACCGTGTCGCGGCGCGGAGCCTACCTCAGCTTGCTGGATGAATACCCCATTGCCAGGATGCGGGTCAGCCGAATGCTTGCGGCCAGCCCTTGGGCCGCCAACTTTTTAATCAAACACCCGCTGTTGCTTGATGAATTACTGGACAGCCGAACTTTGCTGACACCGCCCGACTTCAAGCAATGGAAGCAGCAACTTCGAGACTTGCTGGACCAGGCCAAGCTGCCTGACGGGCAACCCGACCTTGAACGACAAATGGACCTGATTCGGGAGCAGCACCATGCGCAACTGTTCAGGGTACTGACCCAAGACCTCGAGAATCTGCTTACAGTTGAACATGTGTCCGACCTGCTGTCGGAACTCGCAGATTGCACGCTTGAAATCATTCTGGAACGTGCATGGGAGCAACTGCCAAAACGGCACCGCGCACAACCACGATTTGCGGTGGTCGCTTATGGCAAACACGGCGGCAAAGAGTTGGGCTACTCCTCCGACCTGGACCTGATCTTTCTGTTTGAGGATGAGGATGAGCGCGCGCCCGATTTGTATGCCCAGCTGGCCAAGCGCATGAACCGCTGGCTGACTACACAAACCGCGGCGGGTACCTTGTTCGAAACTGACTTTCGCTTGCGCCCCAACGGCGAGGCAGGCTTGCTGGTGAGCAGTGTGGAATCGTTTGAAGATTATCAACGCCGCGAAGGCGGTGTGGGCGCCTGGTTTTGGGAACACCAGGCACTGACCCGTGCCCGTTTCTGCGTGGGTGATGTTGAGATTGGTAAAAAATTCGAAACGCTTCGCGAAGAAATTTTGCAACTGCCCCGCGACTGGAATGACGTCAAAAAAGAAGTGATTACCATGCGCCAGAAAATGCTGGATGGACACCCCAACCACACCGAGCTGTTTGATGTAAAACACGATTTGGGAGGCATGGTCGATGTAGAGTTTATGGTACAGGCCTTGGTGCTGGGCTACGCCAACAAACACCCGGAACTGACCAAGAACAAAGGCAATATCGCCCTATTGAAGAAAGCAGGGGAACTGGGACTGGTGCCGGCTGAGCTTGCCAATTATGTGGCAGATGCCTACCGACAACTGCGGGCCAAGCAACACGCCTTGCGGCTGGCAGGACATGACAAATCACGCACCAGCGACCCCGCGTTGATGGTGATGCGAAAGCCCATTCGGAAGCTGTGGGAAACCCTGTTGGGCTAAAGTGTTTGCCAACAAAATGCGCTCACTTCGGCACAGTCACTTGGTACATGCGCTTTTGAAGGGTACCTGTTTTTCGAGCGAGGAAAGGTGAGTTTCTGCGTTTGTCAAAATAGCGTGGCGCTGGCAACATGCCCGCCATGCGTGCGGCCTGATAGCTACTCAGTTGTGCAGCGCTGACACCAAAGTGATGTTTCGCGCCCGCCTGCGCCCCATACACACCATTGCCCCACTCCACCACATTCAGGTACACCTCCAGAATACGGCGTTTGTCCCAAAGCGCTTCAATCATCAAGGCAATGACCAATTCCTGAGCTTTGCGAATGTAGCTTCGCTTGCTGGTCAAAAACAGGTTCTTGGCCAATTGCTGGGTAATGGTGGAACCGCCGTGTGTCACCCTGCCCCGTCTCTCATTGCGCTTGATGGCCAGTTGGATCGCCTCCATTTCCACGCCTTTGTGGGTCATGAAACCACTGTCCTCAGCTGCAATCACGGCACGCTTTAAATTCAGGGAAATTTTGTCGTAAGGCACCCATTCATGCTTGAGTTGAAAACCGGGTTCGGTCTTGCGAATTTCAGCCAAACGGGTTTGCATGAAACTGGTGCTACTGGGGTTCACATGCGTCCACACCGCAATTTGCGCCAGATACCACAGCTGCAACAACACGACGGCACAGAATCCCCAAAAGAAAATTCGCCACAACCACACCAATGGATTCAGACTGAATTTACGCTTGCTGCCACCGGGAGAGGATTTTCTGCGCGCCATTTTCATTGTTGTTTTGCTTTGGCAAGCAGGGCTTGCCGAACTTTGGTTAAAGTTTCAAGTGCATTGGGCGACTGCCCGGTCCACACCTCGAAGGCCAATTGGGCTTGAAACACCAACATACCCAAGCCGTCGCTGCACGGCAAACCCAGTGCGCTGATTGAGCGAATGAACGCTGTGGGTTCAGCGGCGTACATCATGTCGTACACCAGCACGGCACGCGCATACCAATCAGGGTGAAGTGCGGGCACATCCCCTTTCAGACTGCTTGAGGAGGCATTGACAATCACGACAGGCGCACCGGGCAAATCAAAATGTGCTGGAGGAGTATCCAGCCCGCCACCCGCCGCCGGAAGGTCGATGGCCTCCGCACGCTGCGCCAACTGACGCGCTTTGTCCGCAGTTCGGTTCAGCACAGTGAGGTGCTGAACGCCTGCTTGCTGAAAAGCTGCAACGCACCCACTGGCTGCGCCACCAGCGCCAATCATCAATACCTGGCATTGCTCCAGGTGCAAACCCAGAGTATTTAACTGTCGGTTCAAATCGCGGCACAAGCCACCGCCATCTGTGTTGTCCCCATGCACAGTGCCATCTGCATTGAACTTCAAGGTATTGACGGCCTGCGCAAATTCGGCAGACGGGGTTAGCGAATTGGGTGGGTTGCCAGTCAATGCGAAGGCATCCAGCTTAAAGGGCACGGTCACATTCGCCCCTTTGACGCCAGCTGCATGCAAGGCAGCCACTGTTTGCGAAAAACCATCCACAGGTGCCAACAAACGTTCATATTGCAAGGTCAGGCCGAGCTGTGCTGCAAAGTCGGAATGAATGAAAGGCGACATGCTGTGTGAGATCGGATTGCCAATCACGACGTAGCGATTTGCCTGACGAATTGATGCATTCAACGATAAATCTCCATGCCCTTAGTACTCGGTGCTGATCGTGTCGCGGCTGAACACCCAAGTGCGGGTAATCGCCAAAATATCGGCTTTTTGTCGCATCTCCGAAGGAAAAGGCGGAAAGGGTGTCGACATTCTTAAAATTCGCAACGCGGCCCGGTCCAACACAGCCGATCCAGATGACCGGTCTATCTCCACATCTTCCAGCGTGCCGTCCGCGCGCACATAGGCCGTCAACCTCAACTTGCCGTAAATGCGGCCCTTCAGTTCATCGGGATAATTGGCATTACCCACCTGTTCTACTTTGGCGCGCCAAGCTTCCTCGTAAATGGCAAAGGCATAGGGCGAGGTGCGTGGCGAGAAAAAATGCTTGCGAGGACGCTCGTTGTAGCTTTTGATGTTGTCGGCAATTTGCGCCTGCAACCGTTTGATTTCGAGTGCCCGTTGGCTTTTCGGATCATTGCCGGAACGGGTATCCAACACTTCATTTTGCGGCGTGGTGCGCAATTCCGCACCTGCCAGATTACGTTGCAAAGCCTCGAGCTCTTTGAGTCGCTCCTGGCTGGCAATGAGTTCTCGCTGGTTGACATTGTCATCGGCTTGCCCAGGCAAGGTGGTGGCTCGGCCCTTGTCGGCTTGCCCGCCACCATCCAGCGCAACCTGCGCAAGCACCTTGGCATCATTGGGTGTTTTCTGCGACTGCGCATTCACCAGAATCACTTCAAGCGGACGACTGAAGGCGGTATCCACTTTCGGTTTTGAGAAATGCACCAGCAACAACAAGGCGTGAAGAAACAACGACAACACCAGTGCCTTCTTCAGGTTGATCTCAACAAGTGGTGCGTGCAGCGAATTCAAGCCGCAGCACCTCCCACTGCATCGTCAGAGGAGCTCAGCCCTTCCGACTCACCCGCTTCAATCACAGCCACTGGCGCCTCCGGAAGTTCAATGTCCTCCTCCTCATCATCATCGAGCAAACGTGTAGGCGTTCCCCTCTTCAAGGCAATCAGTTTGCAGGACACAGTCAAGGTGAGCTCATCGACTTGATCCAGCTCCACCTCCACCTGAACGCCACGGCCCGGCGAAGTCACACCGACGAGGCGAACAAACAGGGGAATGTCGTCCAGGCGCACCAGTTCGTCTTTCACCACCACACCGTCAAACTGCTTGCGGCCCTTTTGCTGAATCCAGCGCAGGCACCAGTAACGCTCCATGCTTTGCTGGAATTCGGCATACGCTTTGTAGGTGACATCAAAACTATTCACCGCGGAAAGCAATTCCGCATCGGTTGCGGTGTACACCGGTGGCTCCTGGCGAAGCAATGAAATCAATTGCTGCTGGTTCACCAAATCAACATAGCGGCGCAATGGCGACGTGCTCCATGCATATTGCGGCACGCCCAAACCCACGTGCGGGGCGGCATGGGTCGACATTCGCACACGGCCCATGGGGGGCTGTACACGGTAAATGCCAGTGACCTTGCATTCGTCCAGCATGCCACCCCATTCACGGTTCACGTAAATCATCCACTCGGCCACCAGCAAATCCAGCGGTGCATCGCGGCGGCGTGGCTGAATTTCAACGGTACCGTCGTCGCTCACATAGAAATTGAAATCGATGCGCGTGTGTTTCTCGGGCTGACCGCGGGCAATCTCCCGCTCCATTCGCAACACGCACGAACTTTTCCACAGCATTTTCAATGCAGGAAAAAACTCGCCCACCACTTCAAGTTCATTTAAATTGGGGTCTTCCAGCACCTCTTTGGACAACGCCGCATCCAGGTGATTGTGGCGCAGGTTTGCGGCCATGGGCACCTGCTCAATGGTGCTGTAGGGCTCACTGATCAGTTCACCCGTGTCGACGCTGACTTCAACGTAAATACTCACCGATGGCACAGTGCGCCCTTCAGCCAAGGTGGCCAGCTCAACTACCTGATCGGGCAACATGGTGATCTTGTCACCAGGCGCATACACCGTGGACAGGCGCTCTCGGGCCACGCGATCGTATGGACTGCCGCGCGGAATCAGAAGTGCAGGCGCCGCAATGTGCACGCCAATTCGCGCGCGTTTTTCATCCAGCCACACGACGCTGAATGCATCATCAATCTCCGTGGTTGAAATGTCATCAATTGAAAAAGCGCGCACATTGGCCAGGGGCAACTCTGCCAACTCGGCGGGCACTTCAGGCGCAGGCAAATCAATTTCCGGCCCCTTTGGAAAATACACCGCTGCGAAACGCGCGCGCATCATTTCATGCACAGATTTAAACGCACCACATTCAATCAACAACACATCGGGTGACCGGCCCGCTTCCGTGCAGGCCAACATCAAGGCTTTGTATTCGGCACTGTTTTTATCCGGCCGCACCAGCAGTGTGGCGGCCTGTTTCGCAAAACCGTCAGGCAGCTCTCGACGCACCAAGGCATCGGCCCAAGCTTGTTGCTGCTCAGCTGCCAAGCGCTTTTTCTCCAGACCCGCCAATGCGGCCTGCAAAATCTCAGGTGGGGCCGCACGGTACATGCCCTTGCCTTTGCGATGGAAATGAATAGGCGCAGCATGCAAAGCCGCAAGAGTCGCCGCCTGCTGCACCACGGTGGGCTTTTCACCGAAATATTCCTGGGCCATTGCGGTGAAATCAAACTCGCCTTCAGGCGAACATTCCCACAAAAACTCGGTGTCCACTTCTTTGGCCAAGGCTTCCACCTGCGTGTGGAATTCGGCACATTCCAGCGCATCAAACTTCAACATCACACTGTTGGATTTCACCTTGGTGCGTTTGCCATGCAAGGTTTCCACCTGATAGGCGTTACCCTGCTCTTGAAGCACTCGGCCCACTTTGAAGGCTCCGGCCTCTTCGTAATACAAATTCATCAACTGTCCTAAAGGTAATATTCAAGTTGGGGCAGGAAGACTTCCATCACCCACAACGGTGTTCTGTTGGGCTTGCGCGTAAAGCGCGCGCAACGGGCATACCAAACGCGACCGCTGCCCAGCCGGTTCATGTCGGCTTTCATCTCTGGGGGCAACAAACGCTGCACCCAGGGCTGCTGCAATGGCAAACGCGCGAAATAAAGCTTGCCCCGTTTTACCTGCGGGTCGGAAAACAACACCGTGCCCAATGAGCGGGTGCCCAAGCCCCGCCAAAAATGCCAATCATTCACCGGGCCGTCCATTTCAACCAGAGTTTGGGCCAGCACCACAGGCACATTGTTCACATGCAAACGCACCAGTCGCTGCCGCATCATTTGCCCTGACATACCCAGTCCCCTCACCCTCGGCGCATGTTTGATCAACACGTTGCCTAGTGCAACAGGCTCTACTTTAAACCCCTTGTCCAAGCGCACCAAACGCTGGGTGAGCGAGCCGGGGGTACTTACCCAGTTTCGGGCCCACACAGGCCAGCTTGGCGGGCAATGCCCGCTCCATACAACACCAACGCTCATGGCAAACCCACGGCCAGTTTCACGAAGGGCAATATGTCATCGAAATCGCTCAAGGCATGGTCAGAACCCAACAAATGCAGTTGATGCGCACCGCGATAACGCGCGAGCATGGTGTCACAGTTCAGTACTTCATCGTCCCGGGCTGCCACCAAAAAATAGCGCGATGGGTCAGTCAGGCTGGTTTGTTCCATGGCCTTCAAATCACCAAGATAAGCGGGAACAAATTCAATTTCTTCGTCGGAAAAATAAACTTTCTTTTTGCCGATTTGATCCTGCAGATCATCATATGGCCTGATGGCGGGGTTCAGCAGCACCACCGTGGACTGCACATGCTGTTCGCCCAGCACCGTGGCGTAATACCCTCCGAGTGAACTACCAATGAAGGTTAACGACAGATCGGGCTGGCTTTGCAAACGCGCATCCAGGTGCTGCTCGATCATCGCCATCGCCCGCGCGGGCGAGGCTGGCAAATCAGGCACCCACAAGTGGCTGCTTAAACCAGCCTGGTCAAAACAATCGATCATTTTCTGGGCCTTTACAGATCGAGACGATGAGCGAAAGCCATGCAGATAAACCACCAGGTCGGCCACGACCGCGGTGCGCGCAAACCCGCCGGGGCTGCTGAGGGTAAAGGGCGTCAAACCCGCACCCGTGTGGCCAAGGCATCGACCAACTTTTGATGGACACCACCAAATGAGCCATTGCTCATGGCCACCACCCAGTCACCCGGCTGCGCCAGAGAAACGACGTGGTCAATTACTTCGTTCAAATCATCGCTGGTAAACAGCCGGTCGCCCAAGCTGCCCAGAGTATCGCGCACATTCCATTGAATACCTGCGGTGTAGCACACGACGGACTGCGCTTCATCAAAAGAGGCTGGCAAGGCTTGTGCAAGAGTTCCCATTTTCATGGTGTTGGAACGGGGCTCAAACAGCGCGATTAACTTTCCGGTCGACTTGCCTGCCTCGCCGGCAATTTCAGTCATTCGGGCTTTTGCACCCTCCAGAGTGGTGGCAATCGCTGTGGGGTGATGCGCAAAATCGTCATACACCTTCACGCCAGCGGCCTCGCCACGCAATTCCATGCGACGCTTTACGCCAGGGAATTCGCTCAAGGCCTTGCAGGCATCCGTTAACTTCACGCCCACCGCATGCGCAGCGGCAATCACAGCCAAGGCATTGTTTACATTGTGCAAACCGGACCAATTCCATTCCACCCGGCCTTTCACTTCACCGTGTTTCAACACTTCAAATCGTGAGGCACCCAACACGCGGGCTTGCCAAGGAGCTTCATCGCCATTGGCGGAAAAACGCTCGACTGGGGTCCAGCAACCCCGTTTCAGCACGCGCTCCAGTGATTCGGTATTGGCAGGACAAACCACCCGCCCTTCCGACGGCACGGTGCGCACCAAGTGGTGAAACTGGGTTTCAATTGCCGCAAGGTCGGGGAAAATATCGGCGTGGTCAAACTCCAGGTTGTTCAACACAGCCACCACGGGGCGGTAATGCACAAACTTGGAACGCTTGTCGAAGAACGCAGTGTCGTATTCGTCGGCTTCAATCACAAAGCAGTCACCCTGCCCCAAGGTGGCCGACACACCAAAACCACCGGGTACACCACCAATCAGAAAGCCTGGATTCAAACCCGCCTGCTGCAACACCCAGGCCAACATGGAACTGGTGCTGGTTTTGCCATGCGTCCCCGCCACTGCCAACACCTTGCGACCCCGCAAAATATGCTCACCTACCCACTGCGGCCCGCTGGTATATGGCAAACCTTGGTTCAAAATTGCCTCCATCAGCGGATTGCCGCGGGAGACCACATTGCCGATCACCCACAAGTCAGGCTTGATGTTCAGTTGCTCCACACCAAAGCCCTCGGTCAGCTCTATACCAGCTTGGGTTAGCTGGGTGCTCATGGGTGGGTAAACATTGGCATCACAACCGGTCACGGTGTGGCCCAGAGACTTGGCCAACTGGGCAACACCGCCCATGAAGGTGCCACAAATCCCGAGAATGTGGATGTGCATTCTTTCTTCCTTTCAGAACAAGCCCATATTGTAGTGCCTGTGAATTTGGATACACTGCCGGTATGGAAGAATTCTTCGCCCCGCAAGACGAACTTCGCATAGAAATTGCGATGACCGCCGCCCGATTGATCGCCGAGGAAGGCCTAGACTATGCCACCGCACGCAACCAAGCCGTGAAAGCCGTGCTCGGGAAACAGCGCGTGCCTCGGGAACGGCTCCCTTCAGATCAAGACATTCAAGACGAAGTACGCGCGTATCAGGCGCTGTTCCAAGCCGATAGCCAGCCCGGAGAATTGAACGAATTGCGCGAAGTTGCACTCCAATTCATGCAAGGAATTCAGCAATTCGAGCCCATTGTGTATGGCGCAGCCGTGAATGGCACGGGCAGCGCACATTCAGATGTTCACCTCATTGCCTTCGCCGATGACGAAAAAGAAGTGGATTACTGGTTACTGAACCAAAACATCAATTTCGACGCCTGTGAAGACGCCTTGCTGGCCGGCAAATCATTTCCCGCTGTGGCCTTTCGCTGGAAACAGCGCTGGTTTCAGCTGGGCGTGGCCAGCCCAGTACAACGCCGTGGCTTGCTTAACCGGCAGGCACCCGATGGAACCCTTTTTCAAACTGACATAGCGGGCCTGATACGCCTGATTGAAGCACCATGAAAAACAAATTGATCCCGATTATCACTGCCGTTCTCGCTTTGGCCATTGGCCTTTATTTCGGCTTGAAACCGAAAAGTGGGCCAGATTACCCACTTAGTGGCTACACCTTTGACACCCCCCAAGGTGGATCGCTCGACTTGGGCGCATTGAAAGGCAAGGTGGTGGTGCTCAACTTTTGGGCCACTTGGTGCCCCCCCTGTGTAGAGGAAATGCCTGAGCTGGACGAGCTTTACCCTCAATTGCAGGCCCAAAATGTCGAACTAATCGGCATCGCAATTGATTCACCTTCTAACGTCGACCAATTTCTACAGAAAACACCAGTAAATTACCCTATCGTGCTTGCTGGCATGACTGGCACTGAACTTGGAAAAGTGCTGGGTAACCAGCAAGGCGGATTACCGTTTACCGTCATTTTGGACGAAAATGGTAATGAATTACTGAAAGAAGCCGGCAGAATACAGATGAGTACTATCACTAACGCACTGCAACGTTAAAATCGGGTATGCTCACGCAACGCCTGACTTGGGCGAACCGCGAAGCAAGGTTCACCAACGCCCTCCAAGGTGGAAAATAATTGATTTTCAGTGCACACTAAGCGAAGTTAGGCTCAAATCACCTCGCACTTGGTTGTGTACTGCCATACAAAACCAACCTCCCTAGATGGAGCAAGCAAATGGACCTCAGAAAGCTTAAAACATTGATCGACCTGGTCGCCGAATCTGACATTTCCGAACTGGAAGTGACTGAGGGTGAAGGCAAGGTACGAATCGTCAAAAGCCAGCCCCAATACACCATGGCCATGCCGCAGCAAATGGTGCAGCAAGCCCCGGTAGCTGCCCCAGCGGTGGCTGCAACCGCAGCGCCTGCAGCCGCCGCCGAAGCACCTACTGCTCCAGCCGAAGCTGGCCACAAGGTTACCTCTCCCATGGTGGGCACCTTCTACCGCGCGCCCAGCCCTGGTGCCTCCAATTTCGTTGAAATTGGCAGCACTGTCAAAGAAGGCCAAACCATCTGCATTATTGAAGCCATGAAATTGCTCAACGAAATTGAGTGCGACAAATCTGGCGTGGTGAAGGCCATTTTGGTCGAAAACGGTCAACCTGTGGAGTTTGGTCAAGCTCTGTTCGTCATTGAATAAAGCGGGAGCTGCACCATGTTTGGAAAAATATTAATCGCCAACCGCGGCGAAATAGCCCTGCGCATTCTGCGCGCCTGTAAGGAAATGGGCATCAAAACCGTGGCGGTGTACTCCACCGCAGACGTCGACGCCAAGTATGTGAAACTGGCCGATGAATCGGTGTGCATCGGCCCACCGAGCTCCAAAGACAGTTACCTGAACATTCCAGCCATTATCAGCGCCGCCGAAGTTACTGATTCTGAGGCCATTCACCCCGGCTACGGCTTTCTTTCCGAGAACGCCAACTTTGCCGACCGTGTTGAAAAGAGCGGCTTTGTGTTCATCGGTCCGCGCGCTGAGTCTATCTTGCTGATGGGCGACAAAGTGTCAGCCAAGCGAGCCATGATTGCAGCTGGCGTGCCCTGCGTACCGGGCTCTGAGGGAGAATTGCCCGACGATCCACGTGAAATCGTGAAAATTGCACGCCAAGTGGGTTACCCGGTCATCATCAAAGCCGCTGGCGGCGGCGGCGGTCGGGGCATGCGAGTAGTACACACCGAAGCCGCACTTTTGAATGCTGTAACCATGACCAAAACCGAGGCCGGGTCTGCATTCAACAATCCCGCGGTTTACATGGAAAAGTTCCTTGAGAATCCTCGCCACATTGAAATTCAGGTATTGGCAGACGAACACAAAAACGCAGTATGGCTGGGTGAGCGCGATTGCTCCATGCAGCGCCGTCACCAAAAGGTGATTGAAGAAGCGCCGGCACCGAACATTCCACGTCGGCTGATAGAGCGCATCGGTGAACGCTGCGCGGAAGCTTGCCGCAAAATTGGGTATCGCGGTGCGGGCACATTCGAGTTCCTGTACGAAAACGGCGAGTTCTACTTCATCGAAATGAACACCCGTGTGCAGGTTGAACACCCTGTTACAGAGATGATCACCGGCGTGGACATTGTGCAGGAACAGATTCGTATTGCTGCCGGGCAAAAGCTGCGTTTCCGCCAACGTGACATTGAATTCCGCGGCCACGCCATTGAGTGCCGAATCAACGCGGAAGATCCATTCAAGTTTGTGCCCTCACCCGGCCCAATCAAAAACTGGCATGCACCGGGTGGCCCTGGAGTGCGCGTGGATTCCCATGTGTACAGCGGTTACAACGTGCCTCCTCACTACGATTCCATGATCGCCAAAGTGATCACCTACGGCGAGGATCGCAAGCAGGCCATGGCCCGCATGCGCCAGGCGCTTGCCGAACTGGTGGTCGACGGCATCAAAACCAACACAGCCTTGCACCGTGAATTGATGGAAGACGCCCGCTTCGTTGAGGGTGGCACCAGCATTCACTACCTTGAGCACAAACTGGAAGCACGTTTCAAGTAAATGAACCCACAGGCCACTCCACTGATACAAGCCAAACTGACCCTGCCTTTTGAGCAAGCCGATGAAGTCTCAGACCTGCTCATGGAGTTGGGGGCCCTGGCGGTCAGCCTGGAAGATGCCAATGCCGACAGCGAAGACGAACAACCCTTGTTCGGCGAGCCCGGCATGGAACCAGAATCAGCGGCGTGGAATTTGAACCATGTGGTGGCCCTGTTTCGCAACAAGGCCGAAGGTGAGCAAATTTTCGGTGAAGTTCCAGCTGAATTGCTGGGCGACGCTCAGGTTGATTACACGGAAGTGCCCCAAGAGGACTGGGTTCGCCTGACCCAGTCCCAATTCGATCCCATTCCCATTTCAGCTCGCTTGTGGATTGTGCCCTCCTGGCACGAGCCCCAAGACATCGACGATCGAATCAATCTGGTGCTCGATCCTGGCTTGGCTTTTGGCACAGGTTCACACCCCACGACCGCCCTTTGCCTTCGCTGGCTCAGCGAGTTTCCGCTCAAGGGGCAAAGTGTTCTGGATTACGGCTGCGGTTCGGGTATTTTGGGGATTGCTGCACTTAAATTGGGCGCCTCTGAGGCCATTGGCGTGGACATCGACCCACAGGCGGTCGACAGCACCGCTTACAATGCCCTCAACAACGGGGTAGAAATGCCCTGCGGTTTGCCCGATTTCCCGCTCGCCAAACGTCAGTTTCCGGTAGTGGTCGCCAACATTTTGTCAAACCCGCTGAAAGTTTTGGCGCCGTCATTGTGCAACCATGTTGAAGCGGGCGGGCAATTGGTGCTGTCTGGGGTATTGGCGCGTCAGGCCGAAGAAGTGATTGCCCACTACCGTCAATGGATCAATTTGGCAGTGTGGGCCGAGCGTGACGGTTGGGTTTGCCTGCATGGCCAAAAAGCAACTGACTGATTCAGCAAACTAGCAGGCAACCAAATGGCCAACGAATTGGCCAGATTACAGCCCAGCGCTTGACGGGCAAGGTTAAACTAGCACCATGAGCCTTGCCACCCGCTGCCCGAACTGCAACACCCTATTCAAAGTCACCTCTGGCCAACTGCAAATGCATGAAGGCAAGGTGCGCTGCGGCCATTGTCAAACCGTGTTCTCCGGCATTGAACACCTTACTTCGGCCGACACTGAGGCCTGGCAAAAGCTCGACTTAAGCCCGAGACAAACAGACAGCAACTATATCAGCGACCACAACTTGACCGGTGGCGACGGCACGGGCTCCGAAGCACTGTTCGCTGACTCTGCGCCCAACAAGCCGCTGCTGAATTTCAATGTAGGCAGCCCGAGTTTGAAAGTGGCCTGTGTTGCGCTGCTGCTGACGCTTGGCCTTCAGGCACTGTGGTGGCAGCGCGTCAGCCTGCTGCAACAAACCCCCGAGATCGCCAAATACATCAACAGCGCCGGCCCCACCCTTCAGGGACTATTTGCAAGCTCGGCCACTCAGGCCCTGCGTGTTGAGGGCAGTGGCCTTCAAGCCCTGGACGAGCACAACTTGCGAGTGGACCTAACCTTGCACAATCAGCTTGTGCTGCCAGCCCGTTGGCCTTACCTGAAAGTTGAACTGCTCGACCCACAAGGATTGGTACTGGCCAGCAAGTCCTTGAGCCCCAGCGATTACCAACTGCGGGATGAAAATGCAGCCAGTCAAGCCCCCTTGATCCCCGGCAAAAAAACCGTGGAAGTACTGGCATACTTGAACCTGAGTACTTTGAACACGCAACTCCCCGAAAGCGCGGCAACCGGCTTTCGACTCGAATTATTTGACCAAGGCCCAAGCGAACAAAAATCGCCAAGCTAATTTTTTAATACTGGACCTTTTCACCATGAATTCCCCAACCAACACCAAACGCGTTCTAATTTGCGGCTCTATTGCATTTGACACCATCATGGTGTTTGAAGGGCGCTTCAAAGATCAAATTCTGCCCGACCAAGTACACATCCTGAACGTGGCATTTCTGGTTCCAACCCTTCGCAAAGACTGGGGTGGCTGTGCAGGCAACATTGCCTACAGCCTGAACATGCTGGGCGGCAAACCTGTACCCATGGCCACGATTGGACATGATGCCGGTGGATACTTTCAGCGCCTGCAAACATTGGGCATCGAAACCAATTGCCTGAAACAGATTTCCGAAGAATTTACTGCACAGGCCTTTATTACCACCGATCTGGACGACAACCAGATCACTGCATTTCACCCTGGTGCAATGAGCCATTCTCATTTGAACAAGGTGAGCGATGCGGGGGAACTGGTATTG
Source organism: Limnobacter sp. CACIAM 66H1 (assembly GCF_001601825.1). Taxonomy (GTDB): domain Bacteria; phylum Pseudomonadota; class Gammaproteobacteria; order Burkholderiales; family Burkholderiaceae_B; genus Limnobacter. The sequence continues at coordinate 40,212 of NZ_LUJK01000020.1, forward strand.
GGTATCATCGCGCCAGATGGCCGCGACGGCATGATGCAACACGCCGAGCAATTTGCAGCTGCGGGCATTCCGTTTGTATTTGATCCGGGCCAGGGCCTGCCCATGTTCGGCAAACCCGAACTTGACCGGTTTTTGGAACTTGCCACCTACGCTGCTGTCAATGATTATGAGGCCAAGATGTTGTGTGACCGAACTGGGCTCACGCTGGAGCAGATCGCTCAGAAGCTGGAAGCACTCGTGGTGACTCGTGGTGCGGAAGGCAGCTGGGTGTTTACACAGGGTCAACGGCACGACATACCGTGCGTTAAAGCAGAACGCATCGCCGACCCCACAGGTTGCGGTGATGCTTACCGCGGCGGCCTGCTCTACGGTCTTACGGAAGGCATGGGTATCGTAAAAGCGGCCAAGCTGGCGAGTTTGATGGGCTCTTTGAAGATTGCAGTGAAAGGCCCTCAAACCTACCAATACAGTCGGGAAGAAATTGCGTCCAGGTTCACTGCCGCTTTTGGCGAACAACCCTGGTAATTTGAAAGGAAATCAAATCATGGCCAAGTCAATTCAATTCAGTTTTAGAAGCACCGGCGCAGTGGCCCTGATTGCGCTTTCTGCGCTTGCAGGTTGTGCTACGCAAAGCAGCTCGGGACAAGTGTACCGAGAAGGCGAAACCCGTCGTGCACAAATTATTGAGCAAGGCACAGTTGAAAGCGTGCGCACAGTGACCATTCAAGGCGACACCAACGGCGTGGGCACTGCGGCCGGCGGTATTGTCGGTGGTATCGCGGGCAGTAATGTCGGTGGTGGCAGTGGTCGTGCCGTAGGTGCGGTTTTGGGTGCAGTGGCAGGCGGTATCGCTGGTCAAGCCATTGAGCGCAACGCGTCAACTCGCCAGGGGCTTGAAATCACCGTTCGCATGGACAACGGCACCTTGCGTGCTTATGTTCAAGATGCGGCGGGTGAAGACTTCCGCCCAGGCGACCGCGTACGAATCGTCAGTGGCGGCGGCACTTCTCGCGTGACACGCTGAGTTGCAACCAGCGCAAAGCACCATGAAAAAGAGCACCGTTGGAGGTGCTCTTTTTTTATTTCAACTCAATTAATCAATCAATCAAAAACCCGGCATCAGGCTTTGCAGCACCATCATCACGATCTGCAAAATCAGGAAAAATACCAAGGGCGATAAATCTACATTGCCAATGGTGGGCAACACCCTGCGCAGCGGCTCCAGAAAAGGACGCGACAATTCATTCAAAATGGATGCGATTGGCGAGAACGGATTCACCCAGCTCAAGATCACCTGAATCAGTACGATGCCCATCAGCAGGTAAGCCACATTGCGCAGCACCCAGAAAATGGCAATCGGGATGGTCAACGTAATCAGCGAACCAAAACCCGGGCCTCCGCTGGAAAGCCCAACCGTCAGCAGAACCAACACGATGTGCAACGCGAACGACACAACAAAAGCGCCGAATATGGACGCCCAGTCAATGCCACCATAGCCCGGCACACCCTTGCGCAGGGGCTTCACGAGCCAGTCTGTCATGGAAAAAATAAAAGGTGACAGGGGGTTGCTGGGGTGTATACGCACCCACTGCATCAACGCACGCAGCAACAGGCAAAAAGTCAGCAGGCTGGCGGCTGTTTCCAGCAGTAGGCGCAAAATATCAATTAGAAGCATGGTGAAGCGTTCAGCAAGTTAAGGTCGTGAGCCAGTTGGAAATGGCCAGGTAGTTGTGGCGCCCTTTAACTTCCGGGGCTTGGCGGCTCCCGACCTGCGACGGCGCGCCGGCTTGCTCGGGGTGAGCAAAGCCAAAGGCGTAACCTCTGAAGGAGAAAGCGCCGTTTTGGAAGGTTTGCGGGTTGTAGCCACTGGGCGCGCGGCTTTGCTTTCAGCGGGCTGCTCTTCCACCGACTTGACCACGGGCTTGGCGGTCGGCTTGCTGGGCGACCTGGAAGATGACTGTGCAGCGACCTTGGCGGCTGTTTTGCTGGTTTCCTCGGTTGCTCGCTTGGTTGCAGGCATTCAGGAACTCCTTTCAATTCTTCAAAGACAGCCGTACAGTTTAACGATATGACCTTGAATATTCAAGAAATATGACTCTGATCCACTGAGGAAAAGCCCATGAGCCAAGTGCAAGAACAACCACACAGCGTGAAAGCAGGCGAACGCTATCGTCACTACAAAGGCGGCCTGTATGAAATCATCTGCCAGGCCATTCAAGAAAGCGACCTGAGCCCGGTGGTGGTGTACCGCCCTCTGAGCGGCGACACCCACACAGCCTGGACACGCCCCATGAGTGTATTTTTTTGAAATGGTACATGTGGGTGAGCGCATGACCCAGCGCTTCACCCTAGTTGATGGCGACAATTAAATTCAGGCAACCGCCTTCAACTTCGGCTTGGCCCTGCCCCCCGCCTTTGCAGGTTCAAACACCAAACCGGGTTCATCCACTGGGTCTTCCAGCAAGGTTTTGGTGTCATGGTAGTAGTCTTGCCGGTTGTGCCAAGGGTGAGTTTCCCCCTGGCGCGGCAACTGGTCAGCCACACGCTGCAGGTAACCCGAATTCAAGCCACCCAACACGGTGAATCCTTCCACAGGTTTCACATCGGCAGTTTTGGCCACCGCCACGGCGTGGCCATTTTTGTCCATGTAGTTCAGCAATCGGCACACAAAACCGCTCACCAAATCTGATTTCAAAGTCCATGAAGCATGCGTGTAGCCTAGAACTACTGCGGCGTTCGGCAGGTCTTGAAGCATGGCGCTTTTGTAGAACATTTTTTCACTCAGGTTGACCGCCTTGTCATCCAGTGAAATCTTCATGCCGCCTACCATTTGTACGTTCAAACCGGTGGCAGTCACGATAATGTCGGCCTCAAGAACCTCACCCGAGTTCAACTCGATGCCATTGGCTACAAACTGCTTGATGGTGTCTGTGGCCACACTGGCTTTACCACTTCTCAGGGCTTTGAAAAAATCACCATCGGGCACCAGACACAGACGCTGATCCCATGGCATGTAGTTGGGTGTGAAGTGCTTGATGTCCACATTCGAACCCTTCAACTGCCTGCGCATCATGGCAATCAAAAACCGCCGCACCACTTCCGGCTTGCTTTTGCTGGCCTTGAACATGAAGTGCGCCAAACCAATGGTACGCGTGCGGTTCAGCTTGTAGGCCAATTTGGAAGGCAGGGTTTTCTGAAGCACTTTGGTGAGTGCATCCACGGAGGGCAATGAAAAAATATAAGACGGCGAACGCTGCAACATGGTGATGTGCTCGACCTTGTCAGCCATGCTGGGGATGAGCGTAACTGCAGTTGCACCGCTGCCAATCACCACCACTTTTTTGCCGGTGTAGTCCAGGTTTTCTGGCCAATGCTGTGGATGAACAATCAAGCCTTTGAAGTTTTTCTCACCCGGAAAATCGGGGCGGTAGCCTTGATCGTAATTGTAGTAACCCGCACAGGCCATCATGAATTTGGCGCGGTATTGTTCGGGTTCGCCAGTCGCTTCATTCACCGCATTGATCACCCAACGCTGAGCCTCGCTGTCCCAATTGGCATCGCTTACCTTTCGCTGAAAGCGAATATGGTCAAATACCTTGTTTTCGGTGGCTGCCTCGTGCACATAGCTGCGAATGTCACTGCCCTGAGAAAAGAAATGTGCATTTTTCCAGGGCTTGAACTTGAAGCCGAAACTGAACATGTCGGAATCGGATCGGATACCGGGGTAACGGAACAGATCCCAAGTGCCACCAATGGTGGTGCGGCGCTCGAGGATGGTGAACTTTCGGTTGGGGCATTCCTTTTTCAAATGGCATGCAGCACTAATGCCTGACAAACCTGCGCCAATGATCAAAATGTCTTCGTCGAATATCGCCATGGTGTCTCCGTGTGGTTTTTCTCTTTTTTTATTGTGCCGATTTTTTCAGACCTGAAAACAGCGTTTGCGAATACCCTCCAGATTTGTCCGAATTTATCAAGTGCATTGAAAACTCAGGGTAAACTGGCCAGCACTGGCAGTGCTATAAATACCCCATCCCACTTTCCAAGAGGAACACCATGCCGTCCATTCAAGCCAAAGTGATGAACAAAATTGCGAGCATCGCCCTGAAAAGCTACCGGGGCAACGGTGCCGGTTTTGTGCGCAGGTTCCGCATGGTGACAGCCGCATCCAACCTTCTGGCGCCAGTTCCCAAAGGCTTGAAACACATCAAAGGCGCTTTGGGCGGCGTACCTGGCGAGTGGCTGATTCCCGTCAATCCCAAGGGTGCTCTGCTTTACATTCACGGCGGAGGATTTGTGGCGGGTCACCCACCGATGTACCGCCCTTTTTGCGGGGCCTTGGCCAATGCGCTTGGATTTCGAGTGTTCATGCCTGATTATCGCCTTGCGCCAGAAAACCCGTTTCCAGCGCCATTAGATGACTGCATTGCTGCCTTTGAAGCGCTGGTGGCCGACACACCCACTGGCGAGCCAATTTTCGTGGCAGGCGATTCCGCTGGCGGCAATTTGGGATTGGCAGTACTGCAACATGCATTGAAGAAAAAGTTACCCGCGCACGGCGGTCTGCTGATTTCGCCAGCCACCGACATGCGCCGCCTGTCACCTTCGATTGAAGGCAATGACAAAACCGACAGCATGTTGTCCTCCCACATGATTGAACATGCCGCCAACTTGTACATGTGCGGCCATGACCCCGCCGATGAACGCGCATCGCCATTGCTGGGCAAGCTGAAAGGCCTGCCACCACTGATGGTGACTGCCAGTGAAGACGAATGTTTGCTGGACGATTCTGTATTACTACGCGATGCGGTAGAAAAAGTGGGTGGGCAAATCACTTTGCTCACCCGCCCCGGCATGCCGCATATTTGGCCGACGATGAACATTGCCTTGCCGGAAGCCAAAGAAGACTTAACCAAGATCATTCGCTTTTTCTCGCCGCTGGTGAAGGGCATCTAAAACCGCATTGGTGGCAGTACAAGGTGTTGGAGACACATTCAACACCAACAACAATGACTTTTTTCATGTCCCGCACAGGCCTTGCAGCCTGTGCCCTCCTTTGCGCACCAATCCTGTCCGCTTGTTTGGGAGGCGATTCCGCCACAGGCAGCGCCAGCACGGCAAGAACCAGTCCCAACGAAACACGGCCCAATGTGTTTGAGCCCGCCAACTTCACACCCCTGCCCGCAGCGGGCACTGCGAGTGCCGAACTTCAAGCCACGCGTGAACGCATTTTGGGCCCCAATGCCATGGACCCTGAACAAGTGAAGTTCTGGTGGGTGGGTGTGTCCAGCTTCATTGTGAGCATGAAGGGTCATTTGTTCTTGATGGACGCTTGGGAAATTGTGGGCGTGCATGCCAACTACGTACCGATTGGCCGCGAGGAACTGGCCGCCATTCAACCCGAGGCAATCTTCATTGGCCACGGCCACTTTGACCACGCTGCGGATGCCGGCTATGTGGCCGGCTTGAGCAACGCCCTGCTGGTTGCAGGCAGCAATGTGTGCGACATCGCCCGCGAACGCGCCGCCAGTGAGGGCATACCCAACAGCTTTCCGTGCTTGAACCTGGGCGACCAAACCAACCCGGGTGCTGGAAGCACCCGCGCCATTCAAATTTGGGAAGATGTCGAGCCCGTGCATGTTGTACAGCATACTCACTCTGCCGCTGAACCCACCGACCTGCTCAGCGGTGGTATGCCGCTTGTGTACATTCCCGACGTGCTGACCTACCCCACTTACCTGAACACCAGCCTGGCCGAGGCACTTCGGTTTGTGGGCACGCTGCGTGACGATGGTGGTGTGGGCCAACCCGCAGGTGGCACCTGGGCCTATCACTTCCGCGCAGGCGACTTTGCCTGGTTTTGGCACAACTCCACCGGAGTGATGAAAGCAGGCAATGCAGAAAGCGAAGCCGTGGCCAACGCCTTGGTCAAATTGCCCGAATGCGTGGATGTGCAACTGAATGCAATTGTGGGTTTTGGTTTGGTGACCAGTGCCTACCGCGACGCCCTGGCGTATGTGGCACTGACCAAACCCAAAGTGGCCTTGCCCAACCACCACGACGCCTGGACACCCGGTATTGGGGGTGGGGCCTCGGCTTATGAAAACAGTTGGCTGGAGGCTGTCAGCAAGCTGCCCAACCCACCCGAAGTAGATTACCTGCGCGACCCGGTGGACTATATGAAACCGCGCAGCTACAACATCAATGACCCACGCTGGGCGGGTGGCTGCTGACCCACCACATCACATGCCAGGCACGCCCCGGCGAATGACTTCCGAAAAGTTTTCACCGGCCTGCATGGCCCTGGCACGGGGCACTATGTAGCCTTTTTCCTGAAGCTCGGAATAAGCAAAACCCTCAACCAAACCGCCCTGCGCATGCGCGTACTCCGCGAAGTACCCACTAAGCAGCAAGCGGTAATCCAAGGGCAAATCAGGCACAATTCGTTTGGCGATATCAAACACCACGGTGGTGCAATTGCTGGTCAGCGTGTTGTAAAACTCGGGGGTTTTTTCCAGTTTGCTCGCCTGCTCCACATAAGCCAAAAACAAGGTTTGCAATTGTTCAGGCGGAATGGACAGCCTGAAAATATAAACGTCTTCACCGCGTGCATTGCTGCGGGTTTTAATAATGTCCGCTTCATCTGCCGCCACCAAAATTGCCTCGTACTGCCTGAAAAACCCCTTCCATGCAGAAAACTTTTCCCCTTGCTCTTTTCGGATTTCGAGTGAAAAAGTAAGGTACTGGCCATCGGCAAAACCGAATGAAACAAGCGTGTGTGCAATTTTTGGCCCCATCCAGTACGACAGGATGAGGTCGGCGGTTTGCAACTGGCTTAAATCGTATTCACGTGTTTCCCAACGTGGGGTGTAATCGGTTTCTGTGCGCCACTCAAAGTTGCGCACATTTTTCAATACCACTTGATTACCCTTCACATCGGCATGCAGCATGTGGGCCACATCGTCAGCCCATTGCCGGTTGTGGCTGGGTTTTTGAAGAAACCACCATGTTGCGAATGCACCCAAGGCAATCAGCAAAAACAACAGCAGCGTACGCATCAGGCAAAGGCCTTTCGAGTGGCCTCGTCAGCAGGGAACAAATGTTCAATTCTTAACGATGCCGCAGTGATGTCCAAAGGCGCCCCGAAACTGGTGAAAGTTGACACAAACCGAAGCTCACCCACCGTACTTTTAAACCGGGTTACCAAGGTGGGGTTGTTGAAGTTCTGTGGCTGTTTGGTATCGAACATTGATTGCGGAATTTGCTTCAACATGGCCTGTAAGGCGGGCACGTGCAAAGCCTCACGCTGAGCCCTTTTCAGCACATCACCCAGCACCTCGGCCGGGTTCTCCAGGCGCGAGGCCAAGCCACCGGGTGCAGTCAGCGCCAGCAACACATTCGGTGTGGCTTGTAATGCGGCCAAGTCAAATTCCAGCAATTGCAACAAGCGCACAAAGCTGGGATTGAATTTCAGCAAATTCCATTCACTGTCCAACACCATGGCCGGGGCTGCATGCTGCGCAGTCAACATCAAATCAATCACTTCATTGATGGTGCCCATTTCACGGTGATCAATCGGCCGGCTGCCAAACAAGGGCGCAAATCCCGCAGCCACCAGCGCTTCATTGCGCTCATTCAGCGGCGCATCCAGACCCTCCAGCAGTGCCAACAGCATGTCTTTGCTGGCGCTGGCTTTGCCTGTTTCAATGCAACTTAAATGGCGCTGGGAAACGCCAACGCGCAAGGCCAAATCAAGTTGGCTGACCTTTTGTCGAGTGCGTAAATCGCGCAGGCGAATTCCGGCGGTATGGGTGGGGGCTTGTGTATGCATGTGCTCATACTGCCACGGAAAATTTCTGAAATCTATGACCTCGCAGGTTATTGCTGCAATGACCCTGACCTCATCAAACTGGTGTTGAACTAATTCACTTTCAACCACGCGAGGAGACCTGCCATGCAAGCCAACACTGTACAAAACACACCAGCAAGCACTCCAACCCTTTGGATCAACTGGCTCACCTACACCGCCGAATTTACGGTGCTGTTTGGCCTGTTCATGGTGCTTGCACCGGGCTGGACCCAGCAGGCATTTGGATTGTTGATATTCCAGAACACCGAACAGTTTGCAGCGTTCGACCCACAAGCCACTGCTTATATTGAACTGGCCCATGCGGTGATGGGCTCAGTGCTGGTGGGTTGGGGTGCGCTGATCTTCATGCTGGTGCGCAAACTGAACATTGAGGACGCCAAACAGACCTGCAACATGATCACGATTTCCGTATTGCTTTGGTATGTACCCGACACCGCATTTTCGCTGTACAGCGGCTTCTGGCAAAACGCGGTTCTGAATTCCGGGTTTGCTGTGTTGTATGCGGTGCCCTTGCTGGCTTTGCGCAAGTATTACAGGTAAGGCATTTTCATCCACAAGCCATGAAATTCAAGGGAACCACCGCCACGGATTAATTACTCAAGGAGCTACACCACTTACTTTTGATCGCATGTCCTCAAGGCCTCTTATACAAGGTCGCGCACAAATCCTGATCGGCGACACCACCAGCCACGGTGGTGTGGTCATCTCGGGCAGCCCCACCACATCGGTTGAAGGCCGACCCATCGCCAGGGTCGGCGACATGGTCACCTGCCCTTTGTGCAAACCCCATGTCTTCCCGATTGTCGAGGGACTCAGCACATTCACCGACAATTACATGGCGGTGGCCCTGCACGGTCACAAAATTGCGTGTGGTGCCACCTTGATAGCCAACAGCAGCAATCGCGAAGAATAAGTGCACTTTGGCAGGTAAAAGCATAAAATACGGCCTTGATCCGAAAAACAGATCCACAAGGTACACCCGCCATGATCCGCTTGTCCGAGCTGAAGCTTCCACTCGACCATCCTGAAGACGCCCTGCCCGCATTAATTTGCAGCACCCTGAAAATTTCAGCCAACCAGCTCAAAAGCTTCAGCATTTACAAGCGCAGCTACGACGCGCGCAAACAAAAACTGCTGTTGGTGTACATCGTGGATGTGGAACTGGACAGCGCTCAGCTTGAAGCGCAGCTATTGGCAAAATTCAGTACCAACTCGCACATTCGGCCTGCGCCCGACATGGTCTACCAGTTGCCAGTGAAACTGAAGGAAGCCCCAGCCATTCGCCCGGTGGTAATTGGCTTTGGCCCCTGCGGTATTTTTGCAGCGATGATGCTGGCGCAAATGGGCTTCAAACCCATTGTGATTGAGCGTGGCAAACAGGTACGCGAACGCACCAAAGACACCTGGGGCCTGTGGCGCAAACGTGTGTTGCACACCGAATCGAACGTGCAGTTTGGCGAAGGCGGCGCCGGCACATTTTCAGACGGCAAACTGTACAGCCAAATCAAAGACCCGCGCTTTCTGGGCCGAAAAGTGATGACCGAGTTTGTCAAGGCTGGCGCACCCGAGGAAATTTTGCTCGTCAGCAAACCCCACATTGGCACCTTCCGCCTGGTGAAAGTGGTAGAAAACATGCGCGAGCAGATCATCGCCATGGGTGGTGAAATTCGCTTCCAACAACGCGTCTGCGACTTTCACATTGAAGACGGCCACATTCGCGGCCTGACCATTGAGAACCTGAAAGACGGTGGCACTTACGAACTGCGCGCAGACCATGTGGTGCTGGCGCTGGGCCACAGTTCCCGCGACACCTTTGCCAAGCTACACGAGCGCGGCGTGTACATGGAAGCCAAGCCATTTTCAGTGGGCTTTCGCATAGAACACCCGCAAGGGCTGATCGACCGGGCCCGCCTGGGGCAACACGCCGGCCACCCCCTGCTGGGCGCAGCCGACTACAAGCTGGTGCACCATGCTGCCAATGGCCGATCGGTGTACAGCTTTTGCATGTGCCCCGGCGGCACCGTGGTGGCCGCCACGTCAGAAGAACATCGCGTGGTCACCAACGGCATGAGCCAATATTCCCGCAACGAACGCAACGCCAACGCGGGTATTGTGGTGGGCATTAGCCCGGCCGACTATCCCGGTGGCCCACTGGCAGGCATCGCCTTTCAACGCAAGCTTGAATCCAATGCCTTTGTGATGGGCGGCAGCAACTACGAGGCACCCGGGCAATTGGTGGGCGACTTCATTGCGGGTAAGGCATCGACTGAACTGGGCAGCGTAGAACCATCGTATAAACCCGGCGTGAAAATGACTGACCTGGCCGACGCATTGCCAGAGTACGCAATCACGGCCATGCGTGAAGCCTTGCCGGCATTCGGAAAAAAAATCAAAGGTTTCGACATGCACGACGCGGTGCTGACCGGCGTTGAAACCAGAACATCGTCGCCACTGCGAATTACGCGTGGCGACGACTTCCAAAGCCTGAATGTCAAAGGCCTTTACCCTGCCGGTGAAGGTGCCAGCTACGCGGGTGGTATTTTGTCGGCGGGTGTCGATGGCATTGAAGTGGCTGAAGCAGTGGCGAGGAATTTGGTGGGGGGTTAACTGCTTCAGCCTTGTTAGTCTTAATCGTGGCTTTGAGGCAGGTCTGGATGCCTCGGTACGCACGGTTCCTTAGCAATGCTGATACCGATGCAACAGGCTACACAGCAGGCAGCACTCACAGAGGCAGTAAGAGTCGAGGCCAAAGAAGCTCCTAATTTGGCACTGACAATCGGAGAGGCTATCAATATGCCCAAGGTTCCGGCAGTACCAGTGATTTTCCCCATTAGCGCAGAGTTTCTTCTGCATGGCGACGCCTCAAACTCTCGACGCTCGATATGGTACTCAGCCATGTTACGCGCATGAATTAGATCAGAGTCGCTCATGGTTTGGACAGCAGGGGGACTGATTGCAAATGATGAATTCATATAAACCTCTGTTGTGAGTAGGGACTGCTGAGTAGTCGCGTGCATGAAGTGGTTCCATTCCTGTTCAGAACACCTCCACCCATTTGTAGCCCCAAATTACACCTCATCAAATAATTCATTCAACGAAGGTTTCCTGATACATTCGAAGAGATGATCGTACACACCGGCTGCAGATCGAACTTCCTCGACGACGAGTCATACGATCAAATTCAAGAAGTCTTTCACCGACAAGAAAACACGCACAAACTTTCAGGTACCGGTGAATGGTTTTCAAACACATGGAGGCCGTACCCATGTTGAACAAATATGAGGGGTTGAACCTGCCGATCGTGCAAGCCTGTCAGAATGCCGCCAACAGCGTACCGGTTATCGATTTGAAGTTAGCCGCCGAGCAGTTTGGCAACTACCAACAGGCTGACACGTTTGACCATGTAGTACTGCCCGCACACCTGCACGCGAGCGAAGGCTATTTTTTAGCCCGCGTTGAAGGTGATTCAATGAACAAACGCATACCACCGGGTGCATGGTGCCTCTTTCACTTCAACCCGCAAGGCACACAG
>NZ_LUJK01000021.1 GCF_001601825.1 Limnobacter sp. CACIAM 66H1
ACGGGTACTGGTCAACGGCGTGGCCGCAGCCAAGGGCAATCAGAAAGTACAGGGCATGGACCGGATTGAGTTGAGCCCTGGGGTTTTGGCCCACATGCAGGCTTTGATTCCCGAGGACATGAACCTGGACATTGTGGCCCGCACCAATGAATACACGGTGGTCAACAAACAGGCTGGTCTGGTAGTTCATCCCGCACCCGGGCACTGGACAGGTACTTTGATGAATGGTCTGTATCACCTGGACCCGGGTTTGATCCATGTGCCCCGTGCCGGGATTGTGCACCGCCTTGACGCAGACACCACTGGTTTGATGGTCGTGGCTCGGACTGCAGAAACCCAGGTAAAACTGGTTCAAATGCTGCAAGCCCGCATCGTGAAACGTGTTTACCTTGCCTTGGTGTGGGGTCGAATTGCAAATCCTTTGACTGTAAATAACCCCCTGGGCCGCGACCCGCGTAATCGTCTGCGTATGGCGGTGGTCGATCACGGTAAGCCCGCGGTAACCCACTTCACCCCGGTCGCCTTTGGTGAGCTTCTCGAGGTGCCAGTCACCTTGATGGTGTGTCGTCTTGAAACGGGGCGAACCCATCAAATTCGCGTGCATGCCCAGCATGCAGGTTTTGCTTTGGTGGCCGATCCGGTTTACAAAATCAAAGGCGCTGGCAGTCACTCTGCCTTGCGACTCTCCTCAATTGAATTGCCCAATGGCGAGAAGTTCGAACGCCAAGCCCTGCATGCCACACACCTTAGCTTCCCCGATCCTGCTTATTTTCATGTGCAAGGGGCTGATGAAGCGGCTGAAGATTGGGACGAGAGCCTCGGAAATCATGAATGGCCGGAGTATGTAGCAAAGGCCCCCGAGGATTTGCGCTTGTTGGGTGAAATGGCTGGCATCGATTTCCACAGCGACGATGTAAAAGAGGCAGTATTGGAGGAAGCTCACCAACACAAAGCGTCGGTGCTGGTGCGTTTTGACGAAGACGATGATCTTGAAGAAATTGAATAATGAAGTTCCTGTCTCCCAGCTTGGCCCAGACTGGGAGGGTGTCAGGGTACTGGTGACGGAAACCGGGTTTGATAATCCACAGCCTGATGCCAGCCCTTATGGTTTCAATTTGGGTACGCATGTCGGGGATAGCCTCGCCCATGTTCAAGTTCGGCGCCGTTCTGTTGAGAGAGAAATGGGTGCTCCTGTGCTGTGGTTAAACCAGGTGCACGGTTGTGAAGTGTTCGAGGCAAAGCTTGCAAGCGATGCCATCTCATCTGGCATGACACCACCTGTCGCGGATGCCTCAGTCAGTGTCAATTGCGACTTGACCTTGGCGATCATGACCGCAGACTGTTTGCCCGTCGTTTTTGTGGCCTTCAGCAGTTCCGGCAAAGCCTTGGGGGTTGCGGCAGCCCATGCTGGCTGGCGAGGCTTGCATGCGGGTGTTTTACTGGCAAGCGCAAAAGCGTTGAGTCACGCCTGCGAGGTTCCTCTCATTCAAATCAAGGCCTGGATGGGGCCTGCCATTGGGCCTGAGTCCTTCGAGGTTGGGGCAGAGGTGCTTCACGCTTTTGTTCAGCAAAATCCAAAGGCCATTGAGTGCTTCAAGCCCAGCGATGTGTCAAATGAAAAGCCGGAAAAATATCTGGCTGACCTTTATGCATTGGCCCGTCTCGCACTGAGCGAGTTGGGTGATGCCAATATTGAAGGTGGTGGCTGGGACACGGTCACCGATCCGCGCTGGTTTTCTCATCGGCGGGGGCAACAGCAGGGGGTTCAGTCTGGGCGTTTTGCAACGCTAATTCGGCTTCTTCCTGAGCACGCCGCTTGAGTCTTCTTGACTTCGTTCCCATCAAATAGGCCAGCACGGCACAGGGTAGCGCACCGTAAAACAGGAATGTGACAATTCCAGCCACGAAGTTTGTTTCAGTGGCCGCCATCAGCGTGACCACATACATCCAGCCAATAATAACGATGTACATCTTAGAGAACTCAAGGGTGAAGCGAATACACTGCAGATGGTGCATTAAATTGGGCTGATCAGCAAACAGTAAGGGTCAGAGGCATACAATTATTTGACAAGTCAAAATGTTGCGGTGCACAATATCGCAAAGGCCGACGAGCCAAGGGAGCATATCGCTTCCACAAAGGAGAGGAAGGTGAACAAACAAATAACAGACTTCAATGAGGTCTTGGGCCAGCTATTGCCCGTCGCTGAACAAATGCAGCAGCAAATGCAGGCCCAGTTTCAACAAGCCATGGGTGCCTTTGGCCAGTTTGGATCGTTGCCAGGTCTGCAGGCCACTGCGCCATTGCAAAATGCCACCATGGGTGCAATACAGCCGTTCATGAATTCCATCATGGGGGCTTGTCAGGCGGCTCTTAGCCAAATTCCAGTCCATTCTCTGGGGCAAATTCAAACTGAATACGCTGCCGAGTTGTCGGCATTAATGGCCTCTGCGTTTTCCAACTTGCCCAATCCGGAGGGCAAATCCGCACAGGCAGTGCCGCTAGACGCCTGGATTGAAGGTGACAAGCGATTTGCTTCAGCAGATTGGCATGATCACGGTATTTATGAGTTTACCGCGGCGATGTATTCGTTGAATGCCCGCTTCACGAAACGAATTGTAGAGCTGGTGCCAGACAGCAGCCCGGAAAAACGGAAGGTGGAGTACGCAGTTGAGCAAATTGTGGATGCGCTGAGCCCTTCGAATTTTTTCGTGACCAATCCCGAAGCACAAAAGAAACTGTTGGAAACCAAGGGTGAAAGCCTGACGCAGGCTATTCAAAACCTGATGGCCGACATGCAGAAAGGCCGCATTTCCCAAACCGATGAAAGTGCGTTTGAGGTGGGCGTCAACGTGGCCACCACGCCCGGTGAGGTGGTGTTTGAATGCGATTACTTTCAGCTTTTGCAATACAAGCCCACCACCGAAAAGGTGGGCAAACAACCTATGTTGTTCGTACCGCCGTGTATCAACAAGTACTACATTCTCGATCTTCAGCCCAGCAACTCCCTGGTGAATTTCGTGGTGGGGCAAGGTCACACGCTTTTCCTGGTGTCGTGGAAAAACCCGACTGAAGCGGAAGGACATTTCACTTGGGATGGCTACGTCGAAGATGGCGTGATCAAATCCATTGAGGTGGTCAAAGCAATTTCCAAACAGCCCAAGCTAAACGTGCTTGGCTTCTGTGTGGGTGGCACGCTTCTGGCAACTGCACTGTCAACCTTGGCCAATCGTGGTGATGACAGCGTGAACAGTGTCACGTTTTTGACCACTTTGCTTGATTTCACTGACACAGGTGCCTTGGGTGTGTTTGTTGATGAAGAGCAGGTAAAAGCGCGAGAGGAAAGTATCGGTAAGGGTGGCGTAATGCCTGGAAAAGATTTGTCCAGTGCATTTTCATCCTTGCGCCCGAACGATTTGATCTGGAACTATGTGGTGAACAATTACCTGAAAGGTGAAAAGCCACCTGTGTTCGATTTGTTGTACTGGAACAGTGACAGCACCAATTTGCCTGGCCCCATGTTTGCTTGGTACCTGCGCAACACTTACCTGGAAAACAAGGTGTGCCAACCCGGAAAGGCAATGGTGTGTGGCCTGCCTGTTGATTTGGGTTTGATCGACGTGCCTGTTTACATTTTGGCAACGCGGGAAGACCACATTGTGCCGTGGACCAGTGCATTTCAAACTAGTCATTTGGTGGGTGGTGAATCCCGTTTTGTGTTGGGTGCCAGCGGGCATATTGCGGGTGTCATTAACCCGGCCAACAAAAACAAGCGCAATTACTGGGTGTGTGAGGGCGAAATTCCTGAAACACCTGAAAAGTGGTTCAAGAAAGCCAAGGAAGTGCCGGGCAGTTGGTGGAATGATTGGGCCAAGTGGCTTGAGCCCATGAAAGGTGGCGAAGTCAAGGCACCCACCAAACTTGGAAATGCCAAATACAAACCCATTGAGCCCGCGCCTGGACGATACGTCAAACAGCGAGCCGTATAAAAACCTGTAAGGAGAGTTGACATGACTGAAGTGGTAATTGTGGCTGCGGGCCGGACCGCACTGGGCAAGTTTGGTGGATCACTTGCCAAAATTTCTGCACCGGAATTGGGTGCGCATGTAATCAAGGGGTTGCTCGAAAAAACCGGGGTGAAGGGTGAGCAGATTTCCGAAGTAATTTTGGGTCAGGTACTCACCGCGGGTTCCGGGCAAAACCCGGCGCGTCAGGCGGTGATCAAGGCGGGTTTGCCGGTTGGCGTGCCTGCCTTGACGATCAACAAGGTGTGTGGTTCTGGTCTGAAGGCCGTGATGCTGGGCGCTCAGGCAATTGCATGTGGCGACGCCGAAATCGTCATTGCCGGTGGGCAGGAAAATATGAGTGCCGCACCTCATGTGATGATGGGCAGCCGCGATGGCTTCCGCATGGGCGATGCCAAGCTGGTGGACAGCATGATCGTGGATGGCTTGTGGGACGTTTACAACCAATACCACATGGGTATTACTGCCGAGAATGTGGCTGAGAAATATGGTGTCAACCGAGCCGAGCAAGATGAGTTTGCCGTCAAAAGCCAGAACAAGGCTGAGGCCGCCATCAAGGCGGGCAAGTTCAAAGATGAAATTTTCCCGCTGAGTATTCCCCAGCGCAAAGGCGACCCCTTGGTGTTTGACACCGACGAATTTCCGCGCTTGGGTGCCACTTTGGACAATATGACAGCCTTGAAACCCGCTTTTAAAAAGGACGGTAGCGTGACTGCAGCCAATGCATCGGGTTTGAACGATGGCGCGGCGGCTGTGATGCTGATGAGCGCGTCCAAAGCCAAAGAACTTGGGCTGCCAGTGTTGGCGAAGATTGCAGCGTATGCGAGTGCTGGCCTGGATCCTACAATCATGGGCATGGGACCAGTTCCTGCTTCCAAAAAATGTTTGGAAAAAGCGGGTTGGACAGCGGCCGACCTGGACCTGATGGAGATCAACGAAGCATTTGCTGCGCAAGCCTGTGCGGTGAACAAGGAAATGGGTTGGGATACGGCCAAAATCAATGTGAATGGTGGTGCGATCGCGCTGGGTCACCCCATCGGCGCCTCTGGTTGTCGAGTGCTGGTTAGCCTGATCCATGAAATGAACAAGCGTGATGCCAAAAAGGGTCTGGCTTCCCTGTGCATTGGCGGTGGCATGGGTGTCGCTTTGGCTGTGTCGCGATAAAGCCTGGAATTTAAATCAATATAAATAGAGAAGGGATGTGAATCATGAGTGAACCAAAAGTAGCGTACGTGACAGGTGGTATGGGCGGTATTGGAACTGCCATTTGCAAGAAACTGTGCGAGCAGGGCTACCGCGTGATTGCCGGTTGTGGCCCCAATTCACCCCGCAAAGAAAAATGGCTGGGTGAAATGCGCAGCGCAGGTTACGAAGTATATGCAAGCGAGGGCAACGTGGCCGATTGGGACAGCACGGTGGCAGCATTTGAAAAAGTCAAAGCTGAGCACGGCACGGTGTCAATTCTGGTGAACAACGCTGGTATTACCCGCGACGGCACCTTTGTGAAAATGAGTCGTGATGATTGGTCTGCCGTGATCGACACTAATTTGAATTCGCTGTTTAACGTGACCAAGCAGGTGATCGGCGGCATGGTTGAACAGGGCTTTGGTCGCATTATCAATATTTCTTCGGTGAACGGGCAGAAAGGACAGTTTGGTCAAACCAACTATTCCACAGCCAAGGCCGGTTTGCGTGGTTTTACCATGGCGCTTGCTCAGGAAGTGGCTTCCAAAGGTGTAACGGTTAATACCGTTTCTCCCGGCTACATTGGTACCGACATGGTTCGTGCCATTCGCCCCGATGTGCTGGAAAAAATCGTGAACACCATTCCAGTCAAGCGTTTGGGCACACCTGAAGAAATCGCATCGATTTGCGCCTGGTTGGCTTCTGAAGACTCCGGATTCTCAACCGGTGCCGACTTTTCACTCAATGGCGGCTTGCACATGGGTTAATCCTTGGTGCATTTTCGGCAACCAAGTGCCAAAAAGGCGGTATGATGTTGCACTGCACGTTGAAAAAGCGTGCAGTGCTTTGTTTTTTGTAAGTGCTTGTTTGTGCTGGGTTGTTTGACAGCCAGCAACACCGGGGCACTGGCATCCAGACCACCCACCCACGCAGGTGCGGCGGCGTATAACACTACAAGAAAGAGATGAGAGGCATGGCTGAAGCAACACGACTGATCAAAAAGTATCCGAACCGACGCTTGTACGACACTCAAACCAGCAGTTACATCACCTTGGGCGATGTGAAGCTATTGGTGCTGGAAAACGAAGGCTTTCAAGTCGTGGATGCGAAAAGTGGTGAAGACCTGACCCGAAGTATTTTGCTCCAGATCATTCTGGAGGAAGAAACAGCGGGAGTTCCCATTTTCACCTCACCCATGCTTTCGCAGATCATTCGGTTTTACGGCAATGCGATGCAGGGCATCATGGGCACCTTTCTTGAAAAGAATCTGCAAGCTTTTATGGATATCCAGAATAGTTTTCAGGATCAAGGCAAGAATGTTGCGGACGGCAGCCAGTTTGCCAACCCGGAATTGTGGTCACAGTTCATGAGTGTTCAAACGCCCGTCATTCAAAGCATGATGAGCAACTACATCGAACAAAGCAAAAACATGTTTGTGCAAATGCAGGATCAGTTTCAAAACCAGACCCGCAACATGTTCACAAACTTTGGATTTCCCAACCCGGGCGAGTTTCCGGGCATGAGTGGCATGCCAGGTATGCCCGGTGCCAACAAAGCAAAGCCGGACTCTACAAAAAAGTAACACCTGACCATGCAAGACGACACCTTCTCTGCCAAGCGCCCACCGAGTGTGGGCTTTGTTTCTTTGGGTTGCCCAAAGGCCCTCGTGGATTCCGAAAGAATTCTGACCCAACTGAAAGTTGAGGGGTACAACGTGTCTGCCTCCTATGAAGGCGCGGACCTTATTGTTGTGAACACCTGTGGTTTTATTGACAGTGCCGTGCAGGAAAGCCTCGATGCAATTGGCGAAGCCATGCATGCCAATGGCAAGGTAATCGTGACAGGTTGCCTGGGTGCTAAAAACGGAAATGAAGGCAAGGAACTGATCACCAGCCTGCACCCCAAGGTGCTGGCTGTTACGGGCCCGCATGCCACTGAAGAGGTGATGCAGGCAGTGCACATACATCTGCCCAAGCCACATGACCCTTTCATCGACCTGGTGCCCGACCATGGCGTGAAACTAACCCCAAAGCATTACGCTTACCTGAAAATTTCAGAGGGCTGTAATCACCGTTGTACCTTCTGCATCATCCCAAGTATGCGAGGCGATTTGGTGTCACGCCCAATCGGTGAAGTAATTCGTGAAGCAGAGAGCCTGAAAAAATCGGGTGTGAAGGAATTGCTGGTGGTGAGCCAGGACACTTCCGCTTATGGGGTGGATTTGAAATACCGGACCGACTTTGTGAATGGTCGCCCCGTAAAAACACAGTTTCAGCAACTGGCTGAAGAGTTGGGTGAACTGGGTATTTGGGTGCGCATGCACTATGTGTACCCATATCCCCATGTGGACCGCGTGGTACCTTTGATGGCTGAAGGCAAAATTTTGCCGTATCTGGACATTCCATTCCAGCATTCACACCCCGATGTCTTGAAGCGTATGAAGCGGCCCGCCAGCGGGGAGCGCAACATCGAGCGCATTCGCGCATGGCGTGAAACCTGCCCGGACATTACCTTGCGCAGTACGTTCATTACAGGCTTCCCTGGTGAAACGGAAGACGAGTTCAAGCACTTGCTCGATTTTATTGAAGAAGCTCAACTGGACCGTGTGGGTGTGTTTGCCTATTCACCCGTGGACGGTGCCGTGGCCAATGCCTTGGAAAACCCGGTACCCGAAGAGGTGAAGGAAGAGCGCCGTGCGCGTTTGATGGCCTTGCAGGAAAAGATTTCACTCAACCGAAACGAAGCCAAGTTGGGCAAAGTGATGCAAGTGTTAGTTGATGAAACCGACGAAGAGGGCATTGTGGCGCGCAGCAAAGCCGATGCCCCTGAAATTGATGGCAATGTGTTTATACCCATGCCAGAGGACAAGGCGCGGCAACCCAAGCCGGGCGACTTGATTAATGTGCTGATCGATGACTGTGATGAACACGACCTGTGGGGCCGAATCGTTTAACTAAGTCGTTTAATAACAAGGAGATAGAAAAATGACGCGTGAAGTGGTAGTGGTAGCCGGTGTACGCACCGCAGTGGGCGACTTTGGTGGAAGTTTGAAAGACTTTTCCCCAACGCAGTTGGGCGCCATGGTAGTGAAGGAAGTGGTTGCGCGCGCAGGTGTAAGCGCTGACCAGGTTGGCCATGTGGTGTTTGGGCATGTGGTGAATTCTGAGCCGCGTGACATGTATTTGTCGCGTGTTGCTGCCATTGAAGGTGGTCTGGACAAATCGACGCCAGCGCTCACGCTGAACCGCCTGTGTGGTTCTGGCCTTCAAGCCATTGTGACTGCGGCTCAAAGCATTATGCTGGGTGACGCCGATGTGGCCATTGGAGGCGGTGCTGAAAGCATGAGCAAAGCCCCCTACATTTTGCCCGCCGCCCGCTGGGGTGCACGCATGGGCGACATGAAAGGCATCGACATGATGGTGGGCGCTTTGCACGACCCTTTCCATGTAATTCACATGGGCGTGACTGCGGAGAACGTGGCCAAGGAATTCAATGTAAGCCGTGAAGACCAGGACGCCTTGGCAGTTGAAAGCCACAAGCGTGCGGCCAATGCGATTGCCAATGGTTATTTCAAAGAGCAGATTTTGCCGATTGAAATCAAGAGCAAGAAAGGTCCGGTGATGTTTGACACCGACGAGCATGTTCGCGGTGACGCCACTCTGGAAGGCATGGCTAAACTGCGTGCCGTTTTTCAGAAAGATGGCACCGTGACTGCTGGCAACGCCTCTGGTTTGAACGATGGTGCAGGCGCCGTGCTGTTGATGGAACGAAGCGCAGCAGAAAAGGCGGGTAAGAAGCCCATGGCCCGTTTGGTGGCCTATGCCAACACCGGCGTAGAGCCAACCATCATGGGTATTGGCCCAGTGTCAGCAACCAAAAAAGCCTTGGCCAAAGCGGGCTTGAAGATTGAAGACATGGACGTGGTTGAAGCGAATGAGGCGTTTGCAGCGCAGGCTTGCGCCGTGACCAAAGAGTTGGGCATGGACCCAGCCAAGGTCAACCCAAATGGTTCTGGCATTTCAATTGGTCACCCCATTGGCGCAACAGGCGCAATTATTACCGTGAAAGCCCTGTATGAATTGCAGCGTATTCAAGGTCGTTATGCACTGGTGACGATGTGTATTGGTGGTGGTCAGGGTATTGCTGCGATTTTTGAGCGGATGTAAGGACAGGATGTTGGTGCGCCTGCCTTTTTTGGGCAAGCGCGCCATCCGCGTTCCACGTTAAATATTCGCCTCAAACCATTTGCATATTGTGTCCAACCCGCCGTGGTTGATGCAAAAATCTGTTTTCTCCTGCACCACTGGCTTGGCATGAAAAGCCACGCTGGCACCTGAAATTTCCATCATTTTCAAATCGTTCGATCCATCGCCCACCACAATGGCGCGTGAGGGCTCGCAGCCCAATATTGTGCAGGTTTCCAACACGGTTTCGCGTTTTACTTCTGCATCCACAATGGTGCCCAGCACACGGCCTGTCAAATGCCCATCTACAATTTCAAGTGTGTTGGAGCGGGTGTAATCCAGCCCCAATACTTCTTTCATTTTGTCTGTGAAAAATGTGAAGCCACCACTGACCAACAATGTTTTCCACTTGTTTGCTTTGGCATACGCTATCAGTTCTTCTGCGCCCGGTGATAAGCGCAGGCGTTCTTCAAATACGGATTGCAGGCAGCTTTCCGGCACGCCCTTGAGCAAGGCCACGCGGCGGTTCAGGCTTTCAGAAAAATCTTTGATCTCGCCGCGCATGGCAGCTTCGGTAATTTCTGAAACCTCTTTTTTCTTGCCCGCAAAGTCGGCAATTTCATCGATGCATTCAATGGTAATCAAGGTGCTGTCCATGTCCATGGCCAGCAGCTTGAATTCATTGGCCTGAAACTCGGCCTCCAGAATTGCAAAATCGAATTGATGTGTACGTGCCAACGGTCGCAAGGTGTCGGTGATTGCAGCTTTGGGCAGGGTATAGGCTTCTGGAATTTCGATGCATGCCTGGTGATTCAGCACCTCAACACCCAAGGTTGGAAGGCTCAGTGCATCCAGGGCTGTGTGCACTTGTGCTGTGCTTAAAGTTTGCGAGGAAAAGAATAGTCGGCTCATGGTGTGCTCTCCGTGGGTTGCGCGGATTCTACCTTGTCAGTTGCAGGAATGTTGCCGGCGGGCTCTTGAAGTTGTGCCAAGAGTTCAATCGAGGGTTTGTGACCCCGTTGCGCCGCAAGGTTTAACCATTGTAACCCCAAGGGCTTGTTGACAGGAAATCGGGTTCCTTCATGGAGCAGGCTGCCCAGGAGATACATGGATTCAAGCTCACCCTGTTGCGCGGCTGCGTTGAGCAGGGCCAGTACGGCAGGGTCTTCGGGTTGCAGGGGCACTTCATTTTTCAACACCAACTCGGCCAACTCGTGGCTTGCCTTTGGATGATTCAAGCGCGCAGCACGCCTTATCCAAAACATGCGGTCTTCACCTTCAAATTTGCTCAATCGGTAGCGCGCGTTGGCGTCGCCAGCATTGGCCAGGGTGTATAGCAGGCGTTTTTTCTGTTCGCAGAATTCGTTGTTGGGACAGTAAACCTCTTCTTTGCCTTGGTCGAGTCGCTTTAAAGCGTAATGTGTGCAGGGCAGGTGTACTTCTGCGCAGGAATCAAGATGCTGCTGGGCTTCAATTTTACTGTGTCCGAATGGGCTCTCCAATTGGCTTTCAAGCACGGTTTTTGAATACAGCAATTGCGATGGGTGGTGTTGGTCTCGCGATGCGCGACGCAACCAACCCATACCCTCGGTTAACTGTTTGTTCAAATCGCTTTGACTGGCGTTGAATACATCAAGCAACAGCAATTGCCCCAGATAATATTGAGCAGGAGTATGGTTTTGTAGGGCTGCTTTACCCAGCCACACGCGTGCAACTTTCAGGTCGCGCTCTACCACATCGCCGCGTAAGCGCATCAGCCCAAGTGTGGTTTGTACCTCAGCATCGCCCGCTTCGGCCTTTGGTAGAAGCGCTTTGTACACGGTCATCCCAGCATCGCCAGCCGTCGGGCTTTCCGCTGCTTTGGCGGTGGCTGCATTGAGAATCGCACAGCCAAGAAGCGCTGCGCCCAACAAGTGCAACCAAATTTGGTGTCTGCCAGCGTTGTGGGTCATGAATTCAAGCCAGTTGTTTGATCAAACCTTTGAGAAACTGTACACGGTCGCTGACTTTCGGGAAACTGCGTGTGATCCGCAAGCGTTCAGCACCAGCCAGTTTCATGTCCTTTTCTTTTTGAATCATCAAGATAATTTTGCCCGCATCCACATTCGGTTGGGTATCAAACTGCACCACCGTTGCGTCGGTGGAGCTGTCAATTTTTGCAATGCCCAGTGGTTTGGCCAGAATGCGTAGACGGTGCGTTTCCAGCAGTGCCGTGGCTGCGTCAGGCAATTTGCCAAAACGGTCAATCAATTCCTCTTGTACCTCTGAAATAAAGTCCATTTCTTCTGTGCTGGCGAGGCGCTTGTACAGCGTAAGACGCTCATGTACATCGGGGCAGTAATCCTCCGGTAGCAGGGCAGGGGTGTGGAGGTTAATTTCTACCGTGGCGTTCAGCGGTGCGGTTAAATCGGGCTCTTTACCTGCGCGCAAACTGCGTACGGCGTGGTTCAGCATATCGGTGTACATTTGAAAACCCACTTCGTGCACATTGCCGCTCTGGTTGGCGCCCAGCACTTCACCAGCGCCACGAATTTCAAGGTCATGCATGGCCAGGTAAAAACCGCTGCCAAGGTCTTCCATCATGGTAATGGCTTCGAGGCGACGCTCGGCATTTTTGCTCAAACCTTCTTCATTGTTCACCATCATGTAGGCGTAGGCCTGGTGGTGGCTTCGCCCAACCCGGCCGCGCAGCTGGTGCAATTGTGCCAAGCCGAATTTATCCGCGCGATGAATGACAATGGTGTTGGCGGTGGGTACATCAATACCGGTTTCAATAATGGTGGTGCACAACAACACGTTGAAGCGCTGTTGATAAAAATCGCGCATCACACGTTCAAGGTCGCGTTCGTTCATTTGCCCGTGGGCAATCCCGATTCGTGCTTCGGGCAGTATTCTCTCAAGCGCTTCTCGGCGGTTTTCAATCGTGTCCACTTCATTGTGAAGGTAGTAAACCTGCCCACCACGTTTCAATTCACGCAGCACGGCTTCACGAATGACACTGTCGGTTTCGCGGCGCACAAAGGTTTTAATGGACAGGCGGCGTTGTGGTGCGGTGGCAATCACCGAAAAATCTCGAATGCCTTCCATGCTCATCGCCAGGGTGCGAGGAATGGGTGTTGCGGTCAGAGTAAGCACATCTACTTCAGCACGCAGATTTTTCAGCGCTTCTTTTTGGCGCACACCAAAACGATGTTCTTCATCAATAATTACCAAGCCAAGGCGTGAAAACTCCACCTCGGAGCTCAGCACCTTGTGGGTTCCTATAATGATGTCGGCACGCCCACTGTTGATTAATTCAACTGCATCCCGAATTTCCTTGGGCGATTTGAAACGCGACAATTCAACCACCTTCACAGGCCAGTCCGAAAACCGGTCTGAGAAGGTCTGAAAATGTTGTTCAGCAAGCAATGTGGTGGGTGCCAGCAGCACCACCTGTTTGCCATCCATTACGCTGACGAAAGCAGCACGCAAGGCTACTTCGGTTTTTCCAAAGCCCACATCGCCGCACACCAGGCGGTCCATGGGGCGAGGTGAGGTCATGTCGGCAATGACGGCTCGAATCGCAGCGGCCTGGTCAGCGGTTTCTTCAAAACCGAATTTTTCAACAAAGGCTTCGTAGTCGCCAATGCTTAACTTGAATTCATGGCCTTTGCGCAGCGCGCGGCGGGCATAAAGGTTGAGCAATTCGGCCGCGGTGTCGCGCACCATTTTTGCCGCTTTCTTTTTTGCCTTTTCCCATTGGCCTGAACCCAGGGCATGTACTGGCGCATTTTCCGGGTCAGCGCCGCTATAGCGGGCAATCACATGCAGTTGGGCGACCGGCACAAACAGGTTTGAACCATTGGCATATTCAAGGTGCAGGAATTCAGATGCGCCTTCACCAAGGTCCATGCTGATCAGACCTTTGTAGCGGCCTATGCCATGCTGCTGGTGCACTACCGGATCGCCAATTTTCAGTTCAGACAAATCGCGAATCATGGATTCAACGTTGCTTTGCCTTTCCTGTTGCCTGCGTGCGCCGCGGCGGCGGGGTGAGAGCGAGAATAATTCTGCTTCCGTGACGAACGCCACTTGCGCTTCCAGCCCGCGGTGTACGCCAAATCCTTGGTCGAGCACTGCAGTGCACAGTACAAAACGTTCGCCACTTTCTAGTGCACCTTGCAGTGTTTCTGTTTGGTGGGGCTTTAGTTTGTGTTCCAGAAAATACTGGTTCAGGGTTTCGCGGCGACCATCGCTTGGTGCCACCATGATGACTTGTTTGTAGCTTCCTGCACCCGTTCGTTCTACCAGGTTGCGGAACTTGAAAATTGGATCGTCGGCTTTGCGATCTGCAGCCAGGTCGGGCAGCAGCGCGCCGCTGTATTCCGGCACCAGGGCGTTCTTGGATGCCGACAAATTTACGCGTGCAGCATTCTCGAAACTACTGAAGAATTCAGTGGCATTCAGGTAAATTTCGGAAGGTCGTAGAATAGGGCGTTGAATGTCTTTCGAAAGAAAATCGAAACGGCTTTGTGTGTCAGCCCAAAATGTTTGCAAGGCTTGGTCGACGTCGCCATGTTGAATAAACACCAGTTCTTTTTTGGGCAGGTAATCAATAAGGCTGGCGGTGTTCTCAAAAAACAGGGGCAGGTAATACTCAATGCCTGCGCTGGCCACGCCCGTGCCCATATCTCGGTAAATGGACACCTTGGAAGGGTCACCTTCGAAACGTTCCCGCCATTTGCTGCGAAATTGCGCACGGCTTTGTTCATCCATGGGGTATTCGCGGCCAGGTAGCAGGCGCATTTCCCGCACGGGGTACAGGCTGCGTTGGGTGTCTACATCGAATGTTTTGATGGATTCAATTTCATCATCAAACAAATCAATTCGAAACGGCAATGCAGTGCCGGTTGCAAACAGGTCGATAATGCCGCCGCGAATACAGTATTCACCGGGTGTCATGACCTGTGAAACATGGTTATAACCCGCAATCGTCAACTGCTCACGCAGCTTCTTTTCATTCAGTTTGTCGCCCGTTTTGAAGTAGAAAGTACTGCCAGCCAAAAACGAAGGGGGTGCCAGTTTCTGGATGGCAGTGCTGGCCGCTGTAATCAACACATCCAGATCACCACGCTGGGTTTGGTAAAGCGTGGCGAGTCGTTCGGATACCAAGTCTTGGTGGGCTGACAAACTGTCGTAGGGCAGTGTTTCCCAGTCAGGCAGGTAATGCACTTTTAATGCGGGTGCAAACAAGGCGATTTCTTCTTGTAGGCGTGTGGCGTCGTGTGGGTTGGCGCAGGTAATCAGGCAAAGTTTGTCCAGTGTCTTTGCCTGGGTACACAGTTGCGCCAACAAAAACGCATCAGCGCTGCCTGGTGGGTGCGCCAAGCTGAGCCTGTGGCCGCTGGTTAGCTGAAAAGAAGAAGTAAAATATGACAGCATAAGGTTCGCCCGCTTGGATACAACAACCATGCTGGTTTTCCAGTGGGCGTCAAGTTCGGGTTTTGGGTCGATGAATCAAGGCCCGTATTATACGGCGGCAAGTACCCGCATAGGAACAGGCTTTCATGGCAAAAACTGCCAAGTATTTTGGATTGGTGCCCGCAGGTGGGGCGGGTCGTCGCTTCGGTGGCGCCATTCCCAAGCAATATACGATACTGGGCGCTAAAACAGTGCTGGAGCACAGCGTAGGGGCATTGTTGGCTGACCCGCGCGTGGAAAAGGTGTTCGTGGTTGTTGCAAGTGATGATTCCGCAGCGATGAAGCTGTTTCAGGGCAACAGCCAGGTTATCTGCCTGCCCTTGGGGGGACAGGAACGCGTGAATAGCGTGCTCAATGGCCTGAACCATTTGCTTGAAAATTTACTGGTGGGTGAAACCGATTGGGTTTTGGTGCACGATGCCGCGCGGCCTGGCTTGAGCGCTGCCGCGTTGAAACGCCTGATTGATGAGGGCAGTGAACACATTGCGGGCGCGTTGTTGGCTGTGCCTGTGGCGGATACCTTGAAGAGAACCAGCTTGGCCCAAGAAGGCGAAGTGATTGCTCAACACACGGTGCCCAGAGACCACTTGTGGGCGGCGCAGACGCCGCAAATGTTTCGGGCGCAGGCGCTTAGCATGGCTATTTCCGAGTGCTTGTACAAAGGTGCCCAGTTAACCGACGATGCCAGTGCGATTGAAACCCTGGGCATTGGTCCCCTGATCGTTCCGGGGCATGTGGAAAACATGAAAATTACCCAAGCCGAAGATTTGCGGACAGTGGCCAGATTGCTTGGTTTGCATCAGGAGAATTTTGAATGAGTGAAATTGGCCGCTTGAGAGTGGGGCAGGGGTATGACGTACATCGCCTGGTCGAAGGGCGTCGGCTGATTTTGGGCGGAGTACACATTCCTTCCGAGCTCGGTTTGCTGGGTCATTCCGATGCAGATGCGCTGTTGCACGCCATTACTGATGCAATTCTGGGCGCTTGCGCGATGGGCGATATTGGCACTCATTTTTCAGACACAGACCCACAGTTTGAAGGGGCTGATAGCGGCATCCTATTAAAAAACGTGATCGAGAAGGCCGGACGTAAGGGGTTTACCTTGATCAATATCGATTCCACTCTGATTTGCCAAAGCCCAAAGCTTGCCCCTCACATGGCAGCCATGCATTCAAGTTTAAGCAGCCTTTGTGGCTTGCCACTGGATGCAGTCAACATCAAGGCCAAAACCAACGAAAAACTGGGTTACCTTGGTCGCAAGGAGGCCATTGAGGCGCAGGCTGTGGTGCTGATGGTGAAGGGTGAGTGATGGCTTCCCGTTTTATTTTGGCGATCAGTACCAGTTCCGGTGTTGCCAAGGTGGTGGCCACCACTGAACCGCATGGATCCGATTCGCTGGGTGCTGGCCTGTTTGGTTTTGAAATTGTGGATTACAAAAGCCAGTCTGCCCAATTGCTGCCCATGATTCGGCAACACCTTGAACAATCTGGGGCAAAGCCCGCCCAGTGTGCAGCGATTGCCGTAGATATTGGCCCAGGTGGCTTTACCAGCTTGCGCACAGCATGTGGTATTGCCCAAGGTCTGGCTGTGGCCTGGCAAGTACCCGCTGTGCCGTTGACCAGCTTTGAATGCATGTTGCCCGAACAGTACAGTGATCAGTCGTTCACACTATTGATTGATGCGCGTTTGAATGAAATCTATGCCGCTCGCATTCGGCGGACTTCGAAGGGTACGGAGTGGTTGGATCCTCCCCATTTGTTGGCCATGGATGAATTTCAGAACATTCAAGGGCCTGCTGTGTGTGATGCCCATTTGTATGCTCAGCGAGCAAACCCCGGTAAAGGCATTGAGCCTGGGGTAGTCTGTGCAACTCGCTTGGCACAGTTGGCCTGGCAAGAGTTTGCGGCAGGTCGAGTGGTTGCGCCGTTTGACTGTCAGCCTTTGTATGTTCGCGACAAGGTCGCCCAAACCACCACTGAACGATTGGCGTTGAAGCATGGCGTTATTTAGTATTCGACCCATGACAGAGGCCGATGTGCCTGCTGTAATTCTGGTTGAGAACCAGATTTACGAGTTTCCCTGGACAGACCGGAATTTTCTGGACTCTTTGCGGGCGGGTTATCACATGCACTGCATGTGGTTGGATGAGCAACTTGCAGGATACATCGTGATGATGCACGTGGTGGATGAATACCACTTGCTGAACATCTCTATTCGTGCCGATTTGCAAGGCATGGGGCACGGCAAGCACTTGTTGCAATGGGGCATTGGTCAGGCCAAACTGGCCAATGCAACCGGCATGTTGCTAGAGGTCAGACCCAGCAATGTGACTGCAAAAAACCTGTATGAGAAAGAGGGGTTCAAACTGATTGGGGCCCGCAAGAATTACTACCCGTCTCAACTGGGCCGCGAAGACGCCTTGGTGATGTTCAAACGATTTACAGGTTGACCGGAATGACAAGCACTCGAAGCAAAGCTGATCTGTTCAATGCCATGGGTATCGGCCCAGTGTGGGAATTGCGGAAACAGGAAAGCGAGTCAAAGCCATCCGCGATGGCAAGTGGCGTGGCGTTTGACGAAATGTCGACAGCAGCACCTTCGCTTGAATCGCTGCGGGAAAGTGTAGCTACGTGCAAACAATGCGGTTTGTGCGAAACCCGCAAGCAAACCGTGTTTGCCGATGGCGTACCCCATGCCCCCTTGATGGTGGTGGGGGAGGGGCCAGGCGTGGAGGAGGATGCGACCGGTCTGCCATTTGTGGGCAAGTCAGGGCAGTTGTTGGACCGCATGCTGAAAGCGATTGGCGCAAGCCGTACAACCAACACCTACATTGCCAATGTGGTGAAGTGTCACCCGCCGGGCAACCGCAATCCTGAGCAGGCAGAAATTGAACAATGTTCGCCCTATCTGGTTCAGCAAATCAAGGCAAGTGGACCCAAAGTGTTGTTGCTGGTTGGGCGCTTTGCAATTCAAACTCTTCTGAATACAAAAAAGCCAGTGGGCGACTTGCGGGGCGTGGTTCACCTAGTGAGCCTGGATGGTCTTGATATTCCCGCCGTAGTGACCTACCACCCCGCGTATTTATTGCGCAGACCTGAGGAAAAATCAAAAGCGTGGGACGATTTGTTGTTGCTGAAACAGCAAGGTTTGATTTAAGCCATCTGTCACAGAGGTACGCCCACAGGGCGGTCCTCTCCAATTCTGGCTTCCACATTGTACAGTCGCTGGTTGCGACGGTGCCAAAGAATCACGAGGAGCATGGTGGCCATTACAAAACCACCGAACATCAAGATCACATTGTTCACGTGAACGTCGAAGCTGATCAAGATGGCGTAAATGCCAAGCATGGTCAACACTGAAATGTTCTCATTGAAGTTTTGAATGGCAATTGACCGGCCTGCGCTCATCAGTACATGGCCACGGTGTTGCAGCAGAGCATTCATGGGTACTACGAAAAATCCGCTGAGCGCGCCGATCACCGTAATCAGCAGGTAGGCCATGCCTTGATTGTTCACCAACACCATGGTCATGCACACGATGCCCATCAGGATACCCATAGGCAGCACCAACATCGATTTTTTCAGGGGAATCATCTTGGCCGCGGCGACAGCACCAGCGGCTACGCCAAATGCACACACCCCTTGCAGAATTGCGCCTTTGTCCAAGGGCAGGCCCAAGGCACTTTCAGCCCATTTCAGCACGATAAACTGAAGCGTGGCTCCAGCGCCCCAAAACAAAGTAGTCACTGCCAGTGAAATCTGGCCCAACTTGTCGTTCCACAACTGTTTCACACAGCCGTAGAACTTGCGAGTCATGATGATTGGATGATTTAACTGGGGTTCGTAACGCGCCCCAGTGTCAGGGATTTTGAAATTGAAAATGGCTGCGATCAGATAACCCGCAGTGATCACAAAAATGGCAGCCTCGGCTGGCGTATCCATATTGTCCGTGACACCCGGAATATGCAGTTGCATCAGATATTGGCTAGTACCCGGCGCAATCAATATGCCGCCAAGCACGGTGCCTAGAATAATCGACAGCACGGTGAGTCCTTCAATCCAGCCATTGGCTTCTACAAGCCTGTCGTGAGGTAGCAATTCAGTCAGGATGCCGTACTTGGCGGGTGAGTAGGCTGCGGCACCCAATCCAACCACCGCATAGGAGATCAGGGGGTGCACACCAAAAAACATCATCAGGCACCCAACGATTTTGATCGAGTTGGTGATCAGCATGACTCTGCCTTTCGGCAACGTGTCAGCAAAACCGCCCACAAAGGGTGCCAAAAGCACATAGGACACCACAAAGAAGAGTTTCAATAACGGCGTCATCCAGTCAGGCGACTGAATTTGAAACAGCAATGCGATCGCCGCAATCAAAAGTGCGTTGTCTGCGAGCGACGAGAAAAACTGCGCCGCCATGATGGTGTAAAAGCCGGGTTTCATTCAACTGTGAATTGAGCGAAATCCATTTAGTGCGATTTCGCCGTTTCGCTGCTCGTTCAACGGTGTTGAGGCGTTATATCATATCCAGACGCTTCGCGTATTAAGCAATGCCTTTTTTACGAAGTTCAAGCCAACCCTTAAATCACCTGTTTCCCGCCCATGCCTCGACCCATACGTGCAGCAGTCAATCCTGCAGCCATCTCCGCCAACATCAAAAGAATCAAGGAATTATTGGGCCCTGTGAAGTTGATGCCTGTGGTTAAAGCCAATGGCTATGGACATGGCTTGGAGAGAATCATTGATGGTTTGAAACAAGCCGACGCTTTGGCCATTTTGGAAATAGATGGTGCAGCGCGATTGCGCAATTTGGGCTGGAATAAGCCAATTGTGTTGCTCGAAGGCTGTTTTGATCAGGCCGATTTGGCGAAGGCTGAGAAACTGGGTTGTGACTGGGTTGTTCACAATCAGAACCAGTTGGATGATCTGGAGGTTGTTGCGCGTCACATGCCGACCCACAAGCCTCGAATTTTCTTGAAGTTGAACACCGGCATGAATCGCTTGGGTTTTCAGCCAGTTGACGCCAAATCTGCCATTCAATGGCTCGATGAATTCACCCTGAAACACGATTGGCCCACACCAGTTTTGATGACGCACTTTGCCAATGCAGACGAAGCTGAACCCAGGAGTCGCTTGCCTTTCGTCCAGCACCAGCATCAAACCTTGCTGGGCTTAAAGCCCGCGCATTGGCAAAGCAGTTTGGCCAATTCTGCGGGTAGTTTGAATTTTCCGATGCTCGCAGGTGATATTGCCCGCCCGGGCATTGCGATCTATGGAGCTACCCCTGGCCCCAACGCGGCCGCCAATTATGGATTGAAGCCGGCGATGACTTTCAGCAGCGAGATCATTTCGATCCAAAACGTGAGGAAAGGCGACCGGGTTGGTTACGGTTCTCGGTGGGAGGCTCGTGACAGTGGCCGAATCGCTGTGGTGGCCTGCGGTTATGCAGATGGCTACCCCCGTCATGCGCCGGATGGAACTCCCACTTACGTAGAAGGACATGTGGCACCGGTCGCCGGCCGAGTATCGATGGACATGATGACCATCGATGTCAGTCACATTCCGAATGCTGAGGTCGGCAGTGTGGTTGAGTTGTGGGGCGAACACATTCCTGTTGATGTTGTGGCCGACCGCTGTGGCACCATTGGCTATGAATTGTTGTGCGCGATTGCCCCTCGCGTGCCATTTTTAGAAGCCTAGTCGCTGAAGGGACATGCTGTTTTGGTTAAAAGTAAAAGTCAATATCAATGCACTGAATGCGGTGCGGTGTTTGCCAAATGGCAGGGTCAGTGCACGGATTGCAGCAGTTGGAATACTTTGGTGGAGTCGGTTGTTAGCAACGCTGCGCCTCCAAAACACAGTCGCTTCGCAGCGCTGGCTGCGCAAAGCAGCAGTGTAATCAGGCTTTCCGAAATTCAGGCGCAAGACCACCCGCGTTTCAGCAGTGGTGTACCCGAATTTGATCGTGTGCTGGGCGGCGGCATGGTCCCGGGTATGGTGGTATTGCTCGGCGGCGATCCTGGCATTGGTAAATCCACCTTGCTCTTGCAGTCCATGGTGACGCTGGCCAAAACCACATCGGCTTTGTATGTTAGCGGTGAAGAATCTGCCGGGCAGATTGCCCTGCGCGCCCAACGGCTTGGGCTGGAACACACCAACCTGAATGTACTGACAGAAATTCAGCTGGAGCAAATTGTTGCCCAGCTTGAAACGCACAAACCTCAAGTGTTGGTGATTGACTCCATTCAAACCCTGTACACCAGCGAGTTGAGCGCTGCGCCGGGATCGGTCAGCCAGGTACGCGAATGTGCAAGCCAGCTGACACGGCTTGCAAAGGCCATGGGGATTACCACCATTTTGGTGGGCCATGTCACCAAAGAGGGCACACTGGCCGGGCCGCGTGTGCTTGAACACATTGTCGACACGGTCCTTTATTTCGAAGGGGATTCACAATCTTCATTCCGTCTGGTGCGCGCATTTAAAAACCGGTTTGGTGCAGTGAATGAGCTGGGTGTGTTTGCCATGACTGACCGTGGTTTGAAAGGCGTTAACAACCCCTCAGCCCTGTTTTTGTCGCAGACCGCTGAATGGGTGGCCGGTTCCTGTGTAATGTGCACGCAAGAAGGCGCCAGGCCATTGCTGGTTGAAATTCAGGCCTTGGTGGATTCCTCACATTCACCATCACCGCGCAGGTTATCGGTTGGGCTTGAACAAAACCGCTTGGCCATGTTGTTGGCGGTGATGCATCGCCACGCGGGTCTGCAGTTTTTTGATCAGGATATTTTTATCAATGCAGTGGGCGGTGTGCGAATTTCAGAACCTGCTGCCGATCTTGCAATTGTTCTGGCGATGGTCTCGTCGCTGAGAAACAAACGTTTGCCCAAAGAGTTGGTGGTGTTTGGCGAAATCGGCTTGTCTGGTGAATTGCGCCCGGCGCCGCGTGGGCAGGAAAGGCTGCGCGAAGCTGCCAAACTCGGCTTTACCCATGCGATTGTGCCTGCGAGCAACGCACCCAAGCAGCCCATAGACGGAATTGAAGTGATTGGCGTGGATCGCGTGGAGAAGGCGCTTGCCGCGCTGAGAGACAAGCTGGATTGCTTTTGACTTGACCTGTGATTGATACGACAATTGCGCAGATAACTATAAATTCACTCTATTGAGCGATCCATGTCCAAAAGCCGTTTATTCCTGCCTGTTGTGTGGGCCACCGTGGGCTCGCTTATGCTGGCAGCCTGTTCCCGACCTGAAATAGACACCACTGAGGTGATTAGACCTGTTCGGGTGTTGGAACTTCAGGCTGGAGGCAGCACTTTTGAAGAAAGTTTTCCCGGTCAAATCGAACCTCGTTTTCAGGCAAAACTCAGCTTTCAAGTGGGTGGGAAATTGGCGTCGCGCCTGGTGGACATTGGAGACAAGGTTTCCAAAGGTCAGGTACTGGCCAAAATTGATCCTCAGGATTTGAGTCTTGCCTTGCAGGCAGCTCAGGCGCAATTCGATGCCGCAGCCACAGAGCATGCTCAGTTGAAAACTGATCTGGACCGAGCCAAGACCCTGAAACAACAAAATTTTATCAGTCAGGCCGAGCTTGATCGTCGACAACTGGCCTTCGATGCTGCGGGCAGTCGCTTGAGTCAGGCTCGCGCCCAGTTGAGTGCGCAGGCCAATCAGCGGGAATATGGCGATCTGCGTGCTCCGGGCAGTGGTGTCATTTCCAGTGTGTATGCCGAAGTAGGGCAGGTGTTGGCGCCCGGCCAGGCTGTGGTCCAGTGGGCTGATGAGAATGATGTCCAGGTCAGCATGGCCGTACCCGAGAGCCGGGTCAGTGCGATCAAGCCTGGTCAGGATGCGCGCGTCTTGCTTTGGTCTGGTCAACAGTCTTTGGATGCAAAAGTGCGGGAAGTTTCCCCGGTGGCAGATCCGGTGACACGCACGTTTGCGGTGTTACTGGATCTCAACGACCCAGCCAGAATATCCCGTTTTGGAATGAGTGCGACAGTGCAGTTTTCAACTGCCGTCAAGTCGACCGCATTCAAGCTTCCAATTTCAGCCCTGGTGGCTGAGCACACTGGTGCTTTCGTGTGGGTATTCGATGAAAAACAGGGTGTGGTCAACAAACGGATTGTTCAACCCCATGACGTCTCTGAAAGCGACTTTCTGGTCAAAGACGGCCTAAACAATGGCGAGTTGATTGTCACTGCCGGCACCCATGTTCTGAACGAAGGCCAAAAGGTTCGTCGCTTCATCGAAACGAGCGACCTTTCAAAATGAGAAAAATCAACCTATCGCGTTGGGCGCTTGAGAACCAGCCATTGGTTCGTTATCTCTTGGCCGTGTTCATTTTCGCCGGAGTCGCTGCATTTTTCTCTTTGGGTCAGGAAGAGGACCCGCCCTTCGTGTTTCGAGGCATGGTGGTGCGTGCTTACTGGCCAGGTGCAACAGCGATGCAAATGGGTCAACAGGTGGCCGACCCGATCGAAAAGGTGATTCAGGAAATTCCTTACGCCTACAAAATTCGCTCGTATTCCAAGCCTGGTGAAACCGTCATTTTTCTTCAACTGGACGATAGCGCGCCGCCCAAGCAAGTGTCCGACATCTGGTACACCACTCGAAAACGGGTCAGCGACATGGCCGGAACACTGCCGCGTGGTGTGGTAGGGCCATTTTTCAACGATGAGTTTGGCGACACTTTTGGGGTGTTGCTTGCATTCTCTGCAGATGGATTCAAGTACGCGGAGCTTAAGGACTTCGTGACACAGGTACGTCAGGAAATGCTCAAAGTGCCTGATGTGGCCAAGGTGCAGTTATTTGGCGTTCAACCAGAGAAAGTGTTTATCGACGTCTCGCATTACAAAATCGCGCAATTGGGTATTTCCGCGCAAGACATTTTCAATCAAATCAACAGCCAGAATGCCGTGACTTCTCAGGGTGTTTTGAGCCTGGATGATCAAAAAGTGTGGTCAAGGGTACAGGGTCAGTTTGAGTCTATTGAAGATCTTGCCAACCTGCCGATTCGGGCGGGAAAGAACACACTCCTGCTCAAAGACATCGCCCATGTTCATCGCGGCTATCAAGATCCGCCGGTGTCCAAAATGCGCTTCAATGGCAAAGAGGTGATCGGCTTGGGGATTTCCATGGTCAATGGTGGCGATATCATCCGCCTTGGCCAAGAACTGGAAAAAGTTGAGCGCCGCATACTGGCTGAACTTCCCGTAGGCATTGAGCTTCAGCGCGTGGCAGATCAGCCCAAATCAGTCAGTACCTCGGTCAATGAGTTTGTGAAAGTACTGATTGAGGCGATTGTGATTGTGCTGGCAGTCAGCTTTTTGAGTTTGGGGCTGCACAGCAAACCTTTTCGAATTGACACCCGACCGGGCTTGGTCGTTGCGCTGACCATTCCTCTTGTGCTGGCACTTACCTTTTTGGCGATGTCGTTTTTCAACATTAACCTGCACAAAATTTCGCTGGGCGCGCTGATTATCGCCCTGGGTTTGTTGGTGGACGACGCAATCATCGCGGTTGAAATGATGGTTCGCAAGCTTGAAGAGGGTTATTCGCGTTTTGACGCGGCTATTTTTGCTTACGACTCCACAGCGATTCCCATGCTGACAGGCACCTTGATTACAGCAGTGGGCTTTCTGCCCATTGCCTTGGCGCAATCGGCAGCGGGGGAATACACCTATTCAATTTTTGCGGTGACCGCCATTGCCTTGGTGTTGTCTTGGTTTGTCGCAGTTATTTTTGTGCCTTACATTGGCTATTGGTTGCTTAAAAAGCCAAAAGACGGTCAAGGCCACACGGAGGTGTTCGACACACCGTTTTATCAGCGATTCCGTCGCTGGATTGAGGTGTGCGTTAACCACCGCTGGATCACAATATCGGTCACCGTGCTGGCTTTTATCGGTGGCGGCTATTCTTTCAAATTCATTGAACAGCAGTTTTTCCCTGATTCCAATCGACTGGAAATCATGGTGAATTTGTGGTTGCCCGAGGGCACCGCATTTGAGGAAACTGAAAAACAGGCGATCAAGCTTGAGCAGTGGTTGGCCAAGCAACCCGAAGTGCAGGGCTATGCCAGTTTTGTGGGTGATGGCGCGCCGCGTTTTTACCTGTCGCTGGATCAAAAATTTGTGCAAAGCAATTTGGCCGAGTTGATTGTCATTCCCAAAACATTCGAAGACCGGGAAATACTTCGGGGCAAACTGAAAGCGCATCTGGAAGGTAACTTCCCCGACATTCGCCCGCGAATTACCTTGTTGCCCAACGGCCCGCCCGTCACTTATCCCGTTCAGTTTGTGGTGCAGGGCCCGGATCCCCGCGTGGTGCGAGTGGTGGCCGACAAGGTGAAAGAGGCGGTTGCCTCCAGCGAATACACTCGCGGCACGCACGACAACTGGAATGAAAACATCAAGGTGATGAAGGTTGAGGTAGACCAGGCCCGCGCACGCGCTTTGGGGGTTAGCAGCCAAAGTATTGCGGAGTCCTCGCATGTCATTTTGTCAGGCGCAACCATTGGGCAGTACCGGGAAAATAATCGCCTGATCGATATTGTGTTTCGCAACCCTGAAAGCGAACGCGACACCCTGGCTGAACTCATGAATGCCAACGTTCCCACAGCAAGTGGTGCCTATGTTCCCTTGTCCCAAGTGGGCAATGTCACCATGAGCTTTGAGCCTGGTGTTATTTGGCGTGAGGGCGGTGAGTTTGGAATTACTGTAAAGGCCGATGTGGTCTCCGGTATTCAGGGTACTACTGTGGCTTTGGCCATGAACAAGGCCCTCGACCCTCTTCGCGCAGAGTTACCGCTGGGTGTCTCGGTGAATCTGGATGGCCTTGCCGCTGACTCTGGCAAGGCCCAGCAGTCGATCATGGCCAATGTGCCTTTGATGCTGTTTATTGTGCTTACCTTGCTGATGTTGCAACTGAAAAGCTTTGGCCGGACCTTGCTGGTCTACTTCACCGGCCCGTTGGGCATTATCGGTGCAGCTTTGGCCTTGATCATCACCGCACGCCCGTTTGGTTTCGTCGCACAACTGGGCGTGATTGCCTTGTTCGGGATGATCATTCGAAATTCGGTTATTTTGGTGGACCAAATCGAGCAAGACAGGGCGGCTGGCGTAGATCCCCATGAGGCCATCATTGGCTCGACCATTCGGCGCTCTCGACCAATTTTACTGACTGCAGCGGCTGCCGTACTGGCCATGATCCCATTAATGCGTTCGCAGTTTTGGGGGCCCATGGCGGTGGCGATTATGGGTGGGTTGATTGTGGCTACTCTGTTAACCCTGTTTTTCCTGCCAGCGCTGTACGCTGCAGCTTATCGAATTCGCAAACCCAAGTTGTAAACCGGGGCCGGAAATTACCGCCTCAGTACTTGTGTTGTCCATGCAATGCTGAATTTCTTGAACGGGGTGATGATTTTTTGCTCGGTCAATAAACGGTAGCCAGCGGCTTGGTGCACTTTCAGTTCGGCAGCACGCATGCGGAACAGCGCCCGCAATGGCCTTAAGACAAGACGCTGGTCTGCAGGCATGTTTCTCCAGGCTGCGTTGGCTTTTTCAAGCAGATGCACACCCACCTCGCTGAACAGGGTTGTACTGGCCTCGTTGTGTTCCCTGCGTTTGATTTGCTCTGCTGTTACCCCGTGTTTGGCCAGCAATTCAAAAGGCAAGGGCTGAAACCCCTGATCCAGGTACTTCGCCAGCCTGAGCAACTGGCACAGACGGATGGCTGA
Organism: Limnobacter sp. CACIAM 66H1; assembly: GCF_001601825.1. GTDB lineage: Bacteria > Pseudomonadota > Gammaproteobacteria > Burkholderiales > Burkholderiaceae_B > Limnobacter. The sequence goes on from NZ_LUJK01000021.1 coordinate 26,583, forward strand.
AGTCCAGAATTCCAGCAACTGTGTGCAATCTGTAATTGAATTTTCAAAACGGGCCTGAACCAGTTGGCCCCAAGGTCTGGTCTCCAGCAGCACGTCGTTGTGCCAATCTGCCATGCTGTTGTAACGCTTGGGCTCGCATCCGCTGGCCACCCGGTTAATCAATTCGCCCCACTGCTCGGCTGGTAGTGTGGCAATCACGGGTTTTGATATCGCAGTAATGACCGGGTGAGGGTTGCTGTTGACCCCGGCGTTGGCAAGGGCGTTTTGCCACCAGCCCAGTTTGACCTGTGTCAAGCCAGCCTCCAGCTGCTTCAGGCAAGCCTGCCGCAACTCGTGATTCAGGGTGAAGCAACCAAGCCAAAATGCTTTCAGTTCCTCGGTTTGAAACAGGGTTGCGTAGTGCAGGGAGGCGGTTTCCCCGCTTACTTTCTCGCGGCAGTAGGCAAGCGGGTTTTCTAGAGATACAGCCATGTCACCTTCTAATTGGGGGTAATGCAGTCAATAAATGACATTGTAAGGGCTTCAAAGTTAAAATCGGGCTATAATGCGCGCCTGCATGCGGATGTGGCGAAATTGGTAGACGCACCAGATTTAGGTTCTGGCGTAGCAATACGTGAAGGTTCGAGTCCTTTCATCCGCACCACCCCTCTTGTGCCCCGGTGATATCGCTTCTGGGGCGGTCCAGTTTTACCAAGCCCCCGCCAAAGCAGCTTCATACTTGTGTAAGATATCGGCAATTGTAGAGCCTTTACGCCCATTAACCACCCCCTTGGCCAACCTTGCCAAGGCAACTAGTTCAAGAGTTCCAAATGACTGAAACAACCACCACTGCCAGCTCACTCGAGAAAACCATTTCCTTGAAGCTGTCGGTTGAAAAAATCAATGCTGAAGTTGAAAAGCGCCTGAAAAAGGTGGCTCGTACAGCTCGCATGCCCGGTTTCCGCCCAGGTAAAGTGCCCATGAAAATGGTGGTACAAAACTATGGTCCCCAAGTGCATTCTGAAGTGTTGAACGATGAAATCGGTCGTACTTTCAGCGAAGAAGTTCAAAAGCAGGATCTGCGTGTGGCTGGTCAGCCCCGCATCGAAGCCGCCAAGGACGCCGCTGACGACGCTTTTGAGTTCAACGCCATTTTTGAAGTGTTCCCCGAAGTGAAGTTTGGTGACTTCGCTACATTGGAAATCGAGAAAACAGTGGTTGAAGTGTCCGACTCTGAAGTGGACAAAACCATTGAAATTCTGCGCAAGCAGCGCGCCAGTTTTGCTGAAGTAGACCGTGGCTCCGCTGAAGAAGACAAGGTAACTCTGGATTTCGTCGGTAAAATTGACGATGTCCCCTTCGACGGCGGCACAGCCGAAGACTTCTCGTTTGTAATCGGCAAGGGTCAAATGCTGCCTGAATTTGAAGCTGCGGCAAAAGGCTTGAAAAAAGGCGAAGAGAAAACGTTCGACCTGGCTTTCCCGGCCGATTACCACGGCAAGGACGTTGCAGGTAAAACTGCCCAGTTCACAATCACAATCAAGAAAGTGGAAGGCACCCAGTTGCCTGAACTGAACGAAGAGTTCGCCAAGGCCATGGGCATCGCTGACGGTTCCCTGGAAAAGCTGCGTGAAGACGTGCGCGTGAACTTGAGCCGCGAAGTCAGCAACCGCACCAAGGCGCAAACCAAAGAAGCAGTCATGAATGCACTGTTGAAAGTGACTGAATTCGATGTGCCCAAAGCCCTTATTCAATCCGAAACCACCGAATTGGCCTCCCGTGCACGCCAGGACCTGAAGGCCCGTGGCATGCAAAACGTGGAAGAAATTCAGCTGCCCGAAGACATTTTTGCTGCACAAGCCGAGCGCCGTGTTCGCTTGGGCCTGATCGTGTCAGACTTGGTAAAAGAAAACAGCTTGCAAGCCAAACCCGAGCAGGTGCGTGCCTTCATCGAAGAGCAGGCACAAAGCTACGAGAACCCTGCGGAAGTGATGCAGTGGTATTTCCAGGATCGCGCCCGTTTGGCGGATGTGGAAGCGGTTATTCTGGAAGACAATGTGGTTGAATTCGCTTTGAGCAAATCCAAAGTGGTTGAAAAGAAATTGTCCTTTGACGAACTGATGGGAAATAAATAAATGATGTGGAACCCTCGCTCTATGACTAACAACATGAACAATTCTGGTGCGCTTGAAACCCAGGGCAATATGTACGTGCCCATGGTGATTGAGCAAAGTGGTCGGGGCGAGCGGGCCTATGACATTTATTCGCGCTTGCTTAAAGAGCGCGTTATTTTCCTGGTGGGGCCGATCAACGACCAAATGGCCAACGTCATCGTGGCGCAAATGTTGTTCCTCGAAAGCGAAAACCCCGACAAAGACATTGCGCTGTATATCAACAGCCCGGGTGGTTCTGTGTCAGCGGGCATGGCCATTTACGACACCATGCAGTTCATCAAACCCGATGTTTCAACTCTTTGTACAGGCCTGGCGGCCAGCATGGGCGCGTTCTTGTTGTCTTCGGGCACCAAGGGCAAGCGTTTTTCCCTGCCCAACAGCCGAATCATGATTCACCAGCCTCTGGGTGGCGTGCAGGGTCAGGCATCCGACATTGAAATTCATGCCAAGGAAATCTTGTATTTGCGCGAAAAATTGAATGGAATACTGGCTGAGAACACAGGCAAGACCATCGAAGAGATTGCGCGCGACACAGATCGTGATAACTTTATGGGTGCAGACTCTGCCAAAGAGTATGGCTTGATTGACGACGTGCTGAAGCACCGTGTGCCACCGGCCGACAAGAAGTAACTGCAGTAACATTAAAACCTGGATTTCTTGATTGCCCCTGCGGGGGCTTTCCAGAGGATAAAAGATGTCAGAAAAGAAAGGCTCAAGCGAAAAGCTGCTGTATTGCTCCTTCTGTGGCAAAAGCCAGCATGAGGTAAAAAAATTGATCGCAGGGCCCTCTGTGTTCATCTGTGATGAATGCATTGAGTTGTGCAACGACATCATTCGTGATGAAGCAGCGGAGGCCACTGCCACGGGTGGCGGTGACAAGCTGCCCACCCCTCAGGAAATTCGTGCCATTCTTGATCAGTACGTCATTGGTCAGGACAAAGCCAAGCGTGTGCTGGCTGTAGCGGTTTACAACCACTACAAACGCCTGCGTCACATGAGTAAAAAAGACGACATTGAACTCACGAAAAGCAACATTTTGCTGGTTGGCCCGACGGGTTCGGGTAAAACGTTGCTGGCCCAAACCCTGGCTCGTTTGTTGAATGTACCTTTTGTCATTGCTGATGCCACTACGCTGACCGAGGCCGGTTACGTGGGCGAAGATGTGGAAAACATCATCCAGAAGCTGCTGCAAAGTTGCAACTACGAGGTCGAAAAAGCACAGCGCGGCATTGTTTACATTGACGAAATCGACAAGATTTCCCGCAAGTCAGACAACCCGTCCATTACACGCGATGTGTCGGGCGAGGGTGTGCAACAAGCCTTGCTGAAGTTGATTGAGGGCACTGTGGCCTCCGTTCCTCCACAGGGCGGTCGCAAACATCCCAACCAGGATTTCGTGCAAATTGACACCACCAACGTACTATTTATCGTGGGTGGCGCGTTTGAAGGTTTGGACAAGGTCATTCGTAACCGATCCGAGCGTTCGGGTATCGGCTTTGGCGCAACCGTGAAAAGCAAGGAAGAGGGGAATGTAGGCACCTTGCTGGCCGAAGTTGAGCCAGAGGATTTGATCAAGTTCGGTATCATTCCCGAGTTGGTGGGTCGCTTGCCCGTAATTGCCACTCTCGAAGAACTGGATGAGCCAGCGCTGATTGAAATTTTGACCAAGCCGAAAAATGCCATGGTCAAGCAGTTCGAAAAGTTGCTTGAGATGGACGGTGCTGAACTTGAAGTTCGTCCATCCGCACTTAGCGCGATTGCCAAAAAAGCAATTCAGCGCAAGACAGGGGCGCGTGGTTTGAGAACCATTCTTGAACAGGCTTTGCTCGGCATTATGTATGATCTGCCCGGCGATACCAATGTCAAGAAAGTGGTGATCGATGAGAACACAATCAACGGCACGGGCCAACCTTTGTTGATCTATGAAGACCAGCCCAAAGTGGCCAGCAGCAAAGACAAATCCTGATGCCAAAAGCAACATCAAAACAGATTGCAAAATGATTAAAAAAGCCCAACTCCACGGTTGGGCTTTTTCTTTTCAGTGGTATTGTTTATTTGTCGTGAAATAAAGCTTGAATAAGCGCGTTTTAACCCCACTGTAGGGTTATGCATTTAATAGGTGATTCATATGTCAGCAACTAACGTGCTTCCGGAACAACCCATCGAATTGTCATTGCTCCCATTGCGAGATGTAGTGGTGTTCCCGCACATGGTAATTCCTCTTTTTGTGGGACGTCCAAAATCCATCAAAGCGCTGGAAATTGCGATGGAAACAGGCAAAAGTATTCTTCTGGTGGCGCAAAAATCAGCCACCAAGGATGAACCCAGCGACAAAGACATTTACAACATCGGCTGTGTGGCCAATGTGCTTCAGATGCTGAAGTTGCCTGACGGCACCGTGAAGGTGTTGGTTGAGGGCGTGCAGCGTGCGCGCCTGACCAAAGTGACGGACGAAGGAACGCACTTCGCCGCTACAGCCATGCCTTTGCTGCCTGATCCTTCACAGAGCCCGGAAACTGAGGCCATGAAGCGTGCAGTGATGGCTCAGTTTGATTCTTACGTGAAATTAAACAAGAAGATTCCTCCGGAAATTCTGACCTCATTGGCCAGCATTGAAGACATCGGCCGCCTTGCGGATACGATCGTCAGTCACTTGCCGTTGAAGCTGGAACAAAAGCAATCGATTTTGGAAACCTTCAGCATTGCTCAGCGCCTGGAAGCGTTGTTGTCCCAACTGGAAACCGAGATCGATATTCTTCAGGTGGAAAAGCGCATCCGTGGTCGTGTAAAGCGCCAAATGGAGAAGAGCCAGCGCGAGTACTACCTGAACGAGCAGGTTAAGGCCATTCAGAAAGAGTTGGGTGAGGGCGAAGACGGCGCCGACATGGAGGAGCTTGAAAAGCGAATCAAGGCTGCGCGCATGCCCAAAGAAGCCCTTAAAAAAGCTGAAGCGGAATTGAAGAAGCTCAAGCTGATGTCACCCATGTCTGCTGAAGCCACCGTGATTCGCAATTACATTGACGTTCTGGTCGGTTTGCCCTGGAAGAAAAAAACCAAAATCAACAATGATTTGGCCAATGCCGAGAAGGTATTGGACGAGGATCATTATGGTTTGGAAAAAGTGAAAGAGCGCATTGTGGAATACCTCGCGGTTCAGCAGCGTGTTGACAAACTGAAGGCACCTATTCTTTGTCTGGTAGGCCCCCCCGGTGTTGGTAAAACCTCGCTTGGACAATCAGTGGCCAAGGCAACGAACCGCAAATTTGTACGCATGGCTTTGGGTGGTGTGCGAGATGAAGCTGAAATTCGTGGTCACCGCAAAACCTATATCGGGTCTATGCCGGGCAAGGTACTGAACAGCATTACGAAAGTAGGTGTTCGCAATCCGCTGTTTTTGCTGGATGAGATCGACAAGATGGGACAGGACTTCCGTGGTGATCCTGCATCGGCCTTGTTGGAAGTACTGGATCCTGAGCAGAACAGCACCTTTGTAGATCATTACGTGGAAGTGGAATACGACTTGAGCGATGTGATGTTTGTCGCCACTGCGAACTCCTTGAACATTCCTCATGCGCTGCTTGACCGGATGGAAGTGATTCGCCTGAGCGGATACACCGAAGACGAGAAGGTGAATATCACTCAAAAGTATTTGCTGCCCAAGCAGTTGAAAAACAACGGCGTGAAAGACGAAGAGTTGAGCGTCTCCGAAGCAGCCATTCGCGATGTGATTCGCTATTACACTCGTGAGGCTGGTGTGCGCGGACTCGAGCGTGAAATGTCCAAGATTTGCCGCAAGGTTGTGCGTCAAATGGTGTTGGGAAAAAACGAAAAGAAAGTGCAGGTTACACCCAAGAACCTCGATAAGTTTTTGGGCGTTCGTCGGTTCAATTTCGGCATGGCTGAGAAAGAAAACCAGGTCGGTCAAGTCACCGGTTTGGCCTGGACAGAAGTGGGTGGTGAATTGTTGACCATCGAAACTGTGTCCATGCCAGGCAAGGGAAATGTGATTCGAACAGGTTCTCTCGGTGACGTGATGAAAGAATCGGTGGAGGCTGCCCGATCGGTGGTACGCGCACGCGCAAATCGATTGGGAATTCACAACGATGCGTTTGAGAAGCGTGACATTCACGTGCACGTTCCCGAAGGTGCCACACCGAAAGATGGGCCCTCAGCTGGTATTGCGATGACTACTGCATTGGTGTCGACTTTGACGAATATGCCGGTGCGTTCTGACGTTGCAATGACTGGTGAAATTACTCTTCGTGGTGAAGTGTTGGGTATCGGTGGCTTGAAGGAAAAGCTGCTGGCCGCGCATCGCGGAGGAATTAAAACAGTGCTGATTCCCGAAGAAAACGTGAAGGATTTGGCGGAAATTCCAGCCAATGTGAAGAACAGTCTGGAGATTATTCCGGTGAAATGGATTGATCAAGTGTTGCAACATGCTTTGGAATCGCTTCCAGAGCCAGTCTCAGAGCCAGCCGAGGTGATCGCAGGTAAAGCTGACGAGGCAAGTGCAAACCCCAGTGTAAAGCACTGATATCAATCGTTATTTTAAATCAGCCTCCGCACGAAAATGCGGAGGTTTTTTTTTTGTGCATCGCGGAAACCCGCACCAGGCCTTAAAAATAAGGGTTATCCGCCCGCAAAATGTGTTGACAGCTAGGTTTCAGCCATGTCTAAATTAAGAACTGGAAGCAACGTGGTGCCTGTTTTTGGGCACTTTTTATTTGTCACCATGAGGGGGCTTTTTACATGAATAAAACCGAACTGATCGATCAAATTGCTGAGTCAGCAGAAATCTCCAAAGCGGCCGCTGGTCGTGCACTGGATGCAATGATTGCTGCTGTCAAAACTACCTTGAAAAAAGGTGGTTCAGTAACTTTGGTTGGTTTTGGAACCTTTGCTGTTGGCAAGCGTGCTGCACGCAGCGGCCGTAACCCACGCACTGGCGCAACAATCAAAATCAAGGCAGCCAAGGTGCCCAAGTTCCGTCCTGGCAAAGCCCTGAAAGACGCAGTAAATTAAATTTAAATTTTTTTTGACAAAAGGTATTGCAGGCCGAGTTAATTTGTATATAATTGCGGTCTTGGCTGATTCGCAGCAAGACAAACACTAGTAAAACAGTGAGCGTCGGGTGCTTAGCTCAGTTGGTAGAGCGGAGCCCTTACAAGGCTTAGGTCGGGAGTTCGAGCCTCTCAGCACCCACCAACAATGCGAAACAGCAACCAACTCTGGAGTGGTAGTTCAGTTGGTTAGAATACCGGCCTGTCACGCCGGGGGTCGCGGGTTCGAGCCCCGTCCACTCCGCCAAACAAAAAAGGGAATCTTCGGATTCCCTTTTTTCATTTCCACAGTCATTCATTTCCAACCCCGGCCGCGCCCCACACGGTTTTCCGGTGTGTACCTTCAGGTATAGTATTCGCTTGTTGTTCAACACTAAATCACCTACAAAACATGTTTGAATTCATCCGAAACAATCAGAAGATCATGCAGTTTGTGCTGCTGCTGTTTATTGCACCCGCATTTGCCTTGTTTGGTCTTGAGGGGTACAACACTGTCAGCGCTGACGCAAACGCGCTGGCGATTGTGGGCGACTATCCAATTACCCAGGAAGAGTTCGATCAGGTCAAGCGTGAGCGCATTGAAGAAGCACGTGCGCAGTCTGGCGACAACTTTGATCCCAAGGTGTTTGAATCACCAGAAATCAATCGCCAATTGTTGGATACATTGGTGCTTCAATACTTGCTCCAACAGTCGGTACAAAAGCAATATTTGACTGCGTCAGACAAAGCCTTGGCTGAGGACATCGCTCGTACCCCTTTGTTTCAGGTGGATGGCAAGTTCGATCTTGAAACCTACAAGCGTGAATTGGCTGCGCGCGGTCTAACGCCTACTCAACACGAGGCAAATGTGCGTTTTGGTTTGGCGCGAAACCAGGTGCTTGACCCGGTGTTGCGTGCTGCTTTTTTCCCGGAAACATTAAAAACCCAATTGGATGATGTGCAGCTGGCTGGCCGTGTTGTGCGCGTCAAGAACATTGATTTGGCCCCGTACTTCGCAAACGTCAGTATTACCGATGAGCAAATCAAGGCATTCTATGAAGCCAACAAAGCACAGTTTATGGCACCTCAACAGGCCGATGTTGAATACGTTGTGTTGTCGCCCGATACTATCAAATCGAAAATTGAAGTAAGCGATGCTGACATTGCTGCCTACTACGAACAAAACAAGGCCCGTTTTTCTACGCCTGAAGAACGTCGTGCCCGCCACATTTTGCTGGATGCCGAAAAGGAAGGTGCCTCTGCAGATGAGCTGAAGGCAGCGGCGGAAAAAGTACTGGCCGAGTTGAAAGCCAACCCATCGAAGTTTGCTGAACTTGCCAAGCAGTATTCAATCGACCCTGGCTCTGCAAACCAGGGAGGTGATCTCGGATTCTTCGGCAAAGGCGCGATGGTTCCCGAGTTTGAGCAAGCCGTTTTTTCTCAGAAGAAAGGTGAACTAAGCGGACTTGTGAAGAGCCAGTTTGGTTATCACATTGTTGAAGTAACCGACATTCGTGGTGGTGAGGTTCAAGCACTTGAGGAAGTAAAAACTCAAATTGCAGATGAAATCAAAAATCAAAAGATGACTGCTCAGTACGCCGATGCACAAGGGCGCTTCACCGAGTTGGTGTACGAGGGTGGACAGTCGTTTGAGAACGTGATCAAGGCACTTGGTGTGCAGGCACAAACATTCAATGGTTTGACGCAGGGTGCGACCAATGCTCCGGAAGTATTGAAAGACGCAAAGCTGATGGCAGAGATTTTTTCATCCGATTCGGTTGAAAACAAAAACAACACCAAGGCTGTGCAAGTGGGTGAGGCCATGGTCTCTGCTCGCATCGTGAATTACACGGCTGCGGCTGCGCGCCCGTTGGACGAGATGAAACCAGTGATTCAGGCTCGCTTAAAGCAGGAGGAAGCTGCAAAGGCTGCGCTGAAAGACGCAGATGCTTTGGCTGCCAAGCTGGATAGTGAAAAGCCACAGGCCGGTTCTGATTTGTTGACCGGTTTTGCTGATTCAAGAACCGTGTCCGCTTTGAGCGCGGAGGGCTTGCCCGGTTTGGTGGCCCAGTCCGTGTTGAACACAGGAGTGTCTGAACTACCCAAGGCCAAGGTGGTTGGATTGGGTAACAATGGTTATGCGGTAGCATGGGTGGAAAGCAGTGCACCGTCTTCGGAAGTCAAAGCGAAAGCAGATCCGCAGGTGGTTCAGTACTACGAGAATATTGCAGGGCAGGTGTATCAGGAAGCCTTGCTGCTGGCTGCACGCGATGCCATGAAAAAGCGTGTTGAAGTCGAGATCAAGAAGACGTTTTAATCTTGCAGGTATAGTGGATGCTGATGTGGTCGATTTGCAGCGCATCGCATCCCCGATTGACGTGGTTGTAGTTGATTTGCAGCGCGTCAGTCATTCTGCCTTGATCAAGTCGAATTCCCCTTTTTAAATCTGGCTCAGGGCATGCGAAACGCGAGCGCGTCTTCGCATCAGATCCTGGCGGATCGGCCCCTCGCTGCGAATCAAAATGGGCGACTTGATCTTGAATCAGCAGAACGAAGTAACGCTGCTGCAAATCCAGACCTCACCTTAAGTCGCTTAGCGCACGCGTTAAAAGATAACGCGAACTCGTATACGCTAACCGTAATATCTTTACTTCAATGTCGCTGAAAACGTTGGCCAAATATTTTCCAGAATTTTCGGTTGTGCTCCCGCATTTGGATGAATTCCATCTGCTTGAAACGCAGTGGGGTCTAGCGCGAAACCTTCCAGCATAAACGGCACCAAAGGCACCTTCTGTTTTCGTGCCACCTCTGGGAATGTGTCGCCAAAGCGGCGGGCATACGCTGGTCCGTAATTCGATGGAATTTGCATGCCAATCAGTACAGCCTGAGCGCCACTGCGCCGGGCTGCGACCAGCATATTGGTCAAGTTGTCTTTCATAGTGTCCAGGGACAGTCCGCGTAATCCATCGTTGGCGCCGAGTTCCAGAATCATGTGCGAGGGTGAATGTTGTTTTAGCAGGGCTGGCAAGCGTGTTTTCCCCCCGGCTGTTGTTTCACCTGACACCGACGCATTCACAACCTTGCAGTGCGGGAACTTTTCAGCCAAACGGCTCTCCATCAATGCGACCCAACCTTGTTCTTTGGGCAGACCATAGGCGGCCGAAAGGCTGTCTCCCATCACCAGAATTTTGCATTCCTGGCCTGTAGTTGCCGCAAAGCTGGATACACTGGTCGACAAGCCAAAAGCAATAAAGCCAAACGCCAAGGTGTTTTTAATTTTTTTCGCAGTAAAGGCAAACATGAGTCGTGCAATCCTCGAAGTCGAAGGTTTAAATCAGCTGGTTCAAGACGGGCAAAGCAGTTTGTCCATTCTTGAGAACATCTCTTTCACTATAAATCAAGGTGAAGCGGTTGCCATCGTGGGTGCCTCCGGTTCCGGTAAATCCACATTGTTGGGCATGCTCGCTGGGTTGGACATTCCATCCAGTGGCGCAGTTCGCTTTTTGGGGGAAGACTTAACTCAACTTAACGAAGATCGGCGAGCCAGCTTGAGAGCCGAGCATGTGGGCTTTGTATTTCAGTCGTTTCAGTTGCTGGATCACTTGAGTGCACTTGAGAATGTGATGTTGGCCACAGAATTGACTCCCATGCAGAATCGCGAGAACGCCTGCAAAGAAATGCTGCAGCGTGTGGGATTGGGTGATAGGTTGAACCACACGCCCAAGACACTCTCGGGAGGCGAGCAACAACGCGTTGCCTTGGCTCGGGCATTCGTACGAAAACCGACGATTGTGTTTGCCGACGAACCTACAGGAAGCCTTGATTTCGCAACTGGCCTGCGAATAATTGACTTGATGTTTGACCTTCAGAAGGAGCTTGGTACCACCTTGATATTGGTGACCCACGATGACAAGCTGGCGGCGCGCTGTTCAAGGCAGTTAACCATAGCGGCGGGCGCTTTGGCCCAAGAGGTGGTTTAACCACCTTTTCATCCGCCCGGCAATTTCGCTGGCATGTGAAACGTACAGAAACTCTCGCTCACCCGCCAGCGGTTCAAGCGACAGTCCGTGTAGATACACCGCGAATGACGCGGCTTTGAATTCATCCAGACCTTGCCCCAGCATGGCGGCTATGGCACCAGCGAGCACATCGCCACTGCCCGCGGTCGCCAATGCGGGGCCACCCGTGGTGTTGATTTCAATTTGATTTGGTTTGCAGATCAAGCTGCCAGTGCCTTTCAACACCACTGTGCAGTCAAATTGAGAGGCCAGGGATTGCGCCGCTTTCACGCGATCGGCCTGAATCATTTCAGTTGTGCTTTGGAGAAGGCGTGCTGCCTCTAGCGGGTGCGGCGTCAACACCAGGCTTTTAGAGCGATGTTTTCGCCGGTAGTGCTCCAAACGCATGCGCAATGCCGAATTGGCTGCAAGAAGATTTAGTGCGTCGGCGTCCCATACCATGTTCAAACCTTTGTCGTGTTCGAGCAGCGCGTGAACCATATTCAGGGCCTCGTCACTTTGCCCTAGGCCTGGACCGATCACAACGGTGTCGGCAAACTCAAGATTACTTTGCAGCCCCTTGTTCATGATTTCTGGAAAGATCAGGTCAAGAAAGGGCGTTTGACCCTGATGTTGAATATCCGGCAAGTGCATGTCTTCTTCATTCAACAGGGTCAGGGCCACTCGCCCGCAGCCCAGCATCAAGGCCGTTCGGGCGCTCAACAGGCAGGCCCCAACCATGCCCCGTTGACCGCCAAGCACCGCAAGGCTGCCAAAGCTACCCTTGTGATGCTCATGGTTGCGCCGGGGCAGGCGTTGTAACTGATCAAGCCGGGAAACTGCTTGAACAACCAGACCCCATTTAACGGTATTTGCGTCCCGTGTCTCAAGCAGGGCATCGCAATTCAGCGTATCTATCCACAGTTCACCACACAAACCCTTGCCTTGATCACTCAACAGTCCGTGCTTGCAGGCAAGGTAGCTGAAAGTGGTGTGTGCCTGAACCGCTGCGCCGGGCGCACTACCCGTATCACAGTTCAGTCCGCTGGGGCAGTCCAGCGCATATACCCTCGCGAGGTGGCGATGGGCGTTGATCTGTTGAATCAGTCGTTCAATCAGGCCTTGTGGTGCCCTGTCGCAGGCAATTCCCAGCAAACCGTCGACAATTACCGTGCCCATGCCAATCTCGGGCAAGGACATGCCGGACTCAATCTCGATGGGTTGGACACCATGTGCCAGGGCCCACAGCACCGCTTGCATTCTGTCCTTTGACCCTTGCTTTCCCTCGGTGACCTGCAACAGATCGACGTGTAAGCCCTTGCGTTTCAATTCTCCTGCAACGATGCAGGCATCACCTCCATTGTTACCGGGACCGGCCAGCACCAGACAGCGAGTTGCATGTGTTTCGCTGTGCGCTATTTGATCGACGATTTTCAGGGCCGAGCGTACTCCGGCAGCCTGCATGAGTAAGAAGGAATCGATGTGCGAGAAAGCGGCCTGTTCCATTGCCCGGATTTGCTTTACCGACAGCACTGGCATTGATTTTTGGTCCAGCTGGAGCCAGTTGGCATGGCCCAGGTTCTCAGGGTGTAGGTCAATCAGTTCAGGCATGCGCATTCCATGGAAATTCAGGGTGGTTTATCCAGCCTTGTTGCTCAGTTTTGGGGCTGTAGCACTTATAATTCAAGATTACCTCAACCACCCCCACTGCTGTCATGTCTCTTGCCCTGTCTTCGGCTGATCAATTCAATGTTTCTACCTTTAACGGTGCGTCTGCCCTGTCTGCATTCCGCGCAGAAGGCCTGTTGAAACGCTTGCAGGCCATTGATTCAAACGTGACGGCGGTGCGTGCTCATTTTGTGCACTTTGTGGCCACCCGGGCTGCACTGGAAGGGCAGCAGCGCCAAGTGATGGAAGGTTTGCTCGATTACGGCCACGCTGCCCCGGCGTTGGACCGTGTTGACCTTAGCTGTGTGGTTGTTCCCCGCCTGGGTACGGTTAGTCCTTGGGCTTCCAAGGCGACTGACATTGCCCACAACGCTGGCTTGGGCACAGTGGTACGCATGGAACGCGGTATCGAGTTTCAGTTGACCTTCAAGAAAGGCTTGCTGGGTGGCAGCAAACTGCCGGAGGGCACCGCTTTGCAGGCCTTGAAGGGTGCGCTGTACGACCGCATGACGGAAACCGTGCTGCCTGATGGCTTCGACGTGAAAGGCCTGTTTCTGCCCCTGCAGGGTAAAAGCCTGCAAATCGTGGAATTGAGCGAAGGACGCCATTCCCTGGTGAAAGCCAACAGTGAACTGGGTTTGGCGCTGAGCGAAGATGAAATTGATTATTTGCTGGATGCATACACTGCCATGGGCCGTTCGCCCACCGATGTTGAGCTGATGATGTTTGCGCAGGCGAACAGCGAACACTGTCGTCACAAAATTTTCAATGCGACCTGGACCATTGATGGGCAGGCGCAGGACGAAACACTGTTCGGAATGATACGCAACACTCACAAAACCACCCCGCAGGGCACGGTGGTGGCGTATTCCGACAATGCCGCGGTCATTGCTGGTGGCAAGGCTGAGCGCTTTTTTGCTGATGCCGATGGCGTGTATCGCCCGCATGATGAAACCACGCATTTTGTAATCAAGGTGGAAACCCACAACCATCCCACCGCCATTTCGCCATATGCGGGCGCTGCCACCGGTTCAGGCGGCGAAATTCGTGACGAGGGTGCCACTGGCCGTGGCGCCAAGCCCAAAGCGGGTCTGTGTGGCTTTACCACTTCGCACTTGCGTTTTGAGGGTGGCAAGGAAAGTTGGGAAAGTGGGCAAGACGCCTTGGTGCCACTGGAGCAACGTGCAGAGCGGCCTCAGCCTGTCGGTATTCCTACACGCATCGCCACGCCTGAACAAATCATGATTGATGGTCCAATTGGCGCCGCTGCGTTTAACAATGAATTTGGTCGCCCGAACCTGGGTGGCTACTTCCGCACATTCGAGCAACGTGTGGGTGATCGTGTTTATGGTTATCACAAGCCCATCATGATTGCGGGTGGCCTGGGCAATATTCGGGAAGTGCACACTCACAAATGCGATTTGCCGGCTGGCAGCTTGTTAATACAGCTGGGCGGCCCTGGCATGCGCATTGGCATGGGCGGTGGTGCGGCGTCGTCGATGAATGCGGGTACCAACACCGAGTCTCTCGATTTTGATTCTGTACAACGTGCCAACCCTGAAATGGAACGCCGTGCGCAGGAGGTACTCGATCGCTGCTGGACCTTGGGCGAAGCCAACCCGATTTTGAGCATTCATGATGTGGGCGCGGGCGGTATTTCCAATGCATTCCCAGAACTGGCCGATGCTTCAAACAAGGGAGCGGAATTTGATCTGCGTAAAGTGAATCTGGATGAAAGCGGATTGAGTCCTGCCGAGATTTGGTGCAATGAATCGCAGGAACGTTACGTGATGGGTATTGCGCCCGAGTCGCTCGAACTGTTCACACAGTTGTGCGAGCGTGAACGTTGCCCCTTCTGTGTGGTGGGCGTTGTGACTGACGAGCGTCAGTTGAAAGTGCTCGACGCGGAAAGCAGCAGCAACCCGGTCGACATGCCCATGGAGGTATTGCTGGGCAAACCACCCCGCATGGAGCGCAATGACAACCGTGTTGAAACGGTGAAAGCCGAAATTGATTTGACCCAAACGGAGTTGGGTCAGGCGATTGAACAAGTGTTGAAATTCCCCGCTGTGGCTTCCAAGCGTTTCCTGATTACGATTGGTGACCGCACGGTGGGTGGTTTTACAGCCCGCGATCAAATGGTTGGTCCTTATCAGGTGCCTGTGGCCGATGTGGCTGTGACAATTGACGATTACACCGGCTACGCAGGCCAGGCCATGGCCATGGGTGAGCGCACACCGCTTGCGGTGTTGAATGCACCTGCTTCAGGCCGCATGGCCATCGCAGAGAGCATTACCAACCTGCTGGCTGCACCAGTTGAAAAACTGGAAGATGTGAAATTGAGTGCCAACTGGATGGCCGCTTGCGGTACACCCGGACAGGATGCTGCGTTGTTTGATACCGTGAAAGCCATTGGTATGGACCTTTGCCCACAGTTGGGCTTGGGCATTCCAGTGGGCAAAGATTCGCTTTCCATGCGAACACGCTGGAATGAGGGTGATGTGCAGAAGGAAGTGTTGTCGCCTGTCAGTTTGATTGTTTCTGCTTTCTCAAAAATCAACGATGTGCGTGGCACACTAACGCCGGTTCTGAACACTGTTGAAGACACCGTACTGGTGCTGGTTGACCTGGCACGCGGCAAAATGCGCCTGGGCGCCAGCGTGTTGGCGCAGGTGACCAACCAGTTGGGTGAGGATGTGCCCGATGTGGAGGATGCAAGCGACATCAAAAACTTTGCGATGGCCATGAATGCCTTGCGTGAAAAAGGTTTGGTGCACGCTTATCACGACCGCTCTGACGGCGGTTTGCTGGCAGCTTTGGCCGAAATGAGTTTTGCCAGCCGCTGTGGTTTGTCGATCAACCTGGATTTAATCACTATCGACCCCTATTCAGCAGATTGGGGCGATTTTAAAATTCGCCCTGAGCAGGTCAGCGTGCAACGCAGCGAACTTACCCTGAAAGCCTTGTTCAACGAGGAATTGGGTGTGGTGTTGCAGGTGCCCGCTGCTCAAAAAAGCGAGGCCATGCAAGTGTTGCGCGATTTCAATTTGAGCAAGCACAGCAACATCATTGGCAAGCCAAATGATCGTGACGTGATCGAGTTTTATCGTGATGCCAAGTGCATTTATTCCGAGAGCCGCGCCAAGCTTCAGGGTATTTGGGATGACACCAGCTACCAAATCGCCAAGCGCCGCGACAACCCGGCTTGTGCGGAAAGCGAACACAAGGCCGCGGCTGAATTGCCCAATGCTTTGGTGTGGCAACCCAGTTTTGACATTACCGAAAACCCCGCAGCGCCATTCATTGCGACAGGCGCAAAGCCGCGAGTCGCTGTGCTGCGCGAACAAGGCGTGAACGGTCAGCTTGAAATGGCAGGCGCATTCACCTTGGCTGGTTTCGAGGCGGTGGATGTACACATGAGCGACCTGTTGAGTGGCAAACGTAAGCTGGCTGATTTCCAGGGCTTGGCCGCTTGCGGTGGTTTCAGTTACGGCGATGTGTTGGGTGCTGGCGAGGGTTGGGCCAAGACCATTCGCTACAATAGTGTATTGGCTGATCAATTTGCAGAGTTTTTCGGTCGCAGTGATGTGTTTGGCCTGGGTGTGTGCAATGGTTGCCAAATGATGGCGACTTTGGCTGATTTGATTCCCGGTGCTACGCATTGGCCAAAGCTGATGCGCAATGAAAGCGAGCAGTACGAGGCGCGTTTGGTCAATGTGAAAATCAACAAGACGCCTTCGATTTTGTTGAGTGGCATGGAAGGCTCGGTGGTACCGGTGGTGGTCGCGCATGGTGAAGGCCGCGCCGATTTTTCTCGCCAAGGCAACCACGGCAAATTGAGCGCGGAAGGTTTGGTGGCCGTGCAGTATGTGAATTCGCAAGGCGAGGCCACACAGCAGTACCCGTTCAACCCCAATGGCAGCCCTGACGCGTTGGCGGGTTTCACCACGCCGGATGGTCGTTTTACCATCATGATGCCGCACCCTGAGCGAGTATTCCGCAATGTACAAATGAGTTGGGCGCCCAAAGATGCGGGCGAGTTTTCACCCTGGATGCGTTTGTTCTACAACGCGCGCAAGGCATTGGGTTAAATGGGCAGTACGACCGTGTGGCAACCCCTGGTCATGGATCAGCAATGGCCAGCCAAGGTGTTTGATGTGCAATGCACTGCATGCCCACGTTTGCATGCCTTTCACGAGCAAAATCGCCAAAAATTTCCCGGGCATTTTAATGGCCCGGTTCCTCCATTCGGTCCAGACAATGCCGAGCTTCTGATTGTCGGCTTGGCCCCTGGACTGCACGGCGCAAACCGCAGTGGAAGACCATTCACGGGCGATTATTGTGGGGATTTGTTGTACAGCACCTTGCACAAGTTTGGCTTTGCCAACCGGCCTGTGTCGATGGCTGTGGGTGATGGCCTGCAACTTGTCAATGCGCGCGTGAGCAATGCAGTCAAGTGTGTTCCGCCAGAGAACAAGCCTACACCGGCCGAGATTAATACCTGCAATCAGTTCATCGCCCATGAGTTCAAGGTTCACCCGCCCAAGGCAGTGTTGGCACTGGGCTTGGTTGGGCACCAAGCGGTGTTGAAGGCCCTGGGTCAAAGGCAAAGTGCCTTCAAGTTCGGGCATGCCGCTCAACATGATTTGGGTGCGTTTCGCTTGTTCGACAGTTATCACGTAAGTCGATACAACACGCAAACCGGCCGACTGACCGCACCCATGTTTGAGGCTGTGATGGAGTCGATTAGCCGTTTTCTGAAGGTGTGAGGGCAGGGCGATGACCGACGAGCAACACCTGCCCGACTCACCTTTTGACATTGCTGCTTTTTTGAAGGAATTGACCACTCGACCCGGTGTGTATCGCATGATTGATGCGAATGGCACAGTAATGTATGTGGGCAAAGCCAAGAACCTGAAAAAACGCGTTTCATCGTATTTCCAGAAAACTCATGCCAGCCCGCGCACCAGCCATATGGTGGAGCGAATTGTGAGGGTGGATGTAACACCAACCCGAACTGAAGCAGAGGCCTTGCTGCTTGAGAACAACCTGATCAAAAGCTTAAGCCCACGCTACAACATTTTGTTTCGCGATGACAAAAGCTACCCCTACTTGCGGCTGACGAATCACAAGTACCCGCGTGTGGCTTATTACCGTGGTGCGGTGGATAAAAAATCACAGTTTTTCGGACCCTTTCCCAATGCTTGGGCTGTGAAGGAAAGCATTCAGGTTTTGCAGCGTGTTTTCTTGTTGCGCACTTGCGAAGACACCGTGTTTTCCCATCGATCACGACCCTGTTTGCAGGCTCAAATCCAACGTTGCAGCGCGCCTTGTGTGAACTGGATCAGCCCGGAAGATTATGCAAAGGATGTGGAAGCCGCATCGCGTTTCCTACGGGGCGACCACAAATCGGTTTTGGCCAATCTTGAAGAGAAAATGCTGGAGGCCAGTGGCTTACTTGAGTTTGAGAAAGCCGCAATGTATCGCAATCAGTTGGGTGCATTGAGCCGGGTGCTGCAGAAGCAGTCGGTGGACACCACGGGTGGAGACGATGATGCAGACATCATTGCGGTGGTGATCAAGGGGGGAGCGGTTTGCGTGAACCTGGCGATGGTGCGGGGTGGGAGGCATTTGGGTGACAAGCCGATGTTTCCCAGTGTGGCACAGGCCAGCGAAGATATCGGGCCTGAGGTGCTTGAGGCGTTCTTGAGTCAAGCGTATGTGGACAGGCCGATTCCCAACTTGTTGATTGTCAATCAGGATTTGGATGCGCCTGAATTGTTGATGGCTTTGAGTCAACAGGCTGGCAAAAAAATCAATCTGATCCGACAGCCTCAGAGTGAGCGCCGAAAGTGGCTTGATATGGCCGTCGACAACGCAGAGATCGCGATTGCAAGGCGAATTGCCGAGCAGGGCTCTGCGCAATTCCGCACGCGTGCGCTTGTCGAAACTCTGGGCCTGGAAGCCCGGTTGGAAGAGGCCTTGCAAGCCTCAGAGGCGGACCGATTGTTGAGTGGGAATTCTGTGGGGACTGACCTTGCCGGGGACTCTTCCGCAGCGGAGGAGATCGATTTACTGGCCACCTTGCGTGTGGAGTGCTTTGATATTTCGCACACCGCAGGTGAGGCCACTCAAGCTTCTTGTGTGGTGTTTCACAACCACGATATGCAAAGCCGCGAGTATCGCCGTTACAACATTGAAGGCATTACTCCAGGCGATGATTATGCGGCCATGCGTCAAGCTGTAACCCGACGCTATCAGCGTGAGGGCAAAACCCCGATTGTGATGCCCCATGTGGTGTTGATCGACGGTGGCAAAGGACAAATTGAAGTGGCCCGGCAGGTGTTTGAACAGCTAGGGCTGGATATCAGCCTGATTGTCGGTGTCAAAAAGGGCGAAAACCGAAAGGTGGGGCTGGAAACTTTGGTGTTTCCAGATGGCCGCCCAAGCCTTGAGTTGGGTCCTGGCCACCCTGCACTCATGTTGATTGCTCAAATTCGGGATGAGGCCCACCGCTTTGCGATTACTGGCATGAGGGCAAAGCGGGCCAAAGCACGGCAAGCCTCGGAGCTGGATGAAATAGAAGGAATTGGCGCACGCCGCAAGCAAAAGTTACTGACCCGTTTTGGCGGCTTGCGCGGTGTAAAGGCAGCCAGTGTGGAAGATTTGCAAACGGTTGACGGCATCTCGAAAACGTTGGCTGAAGAAATATATCGACGTTTGCACTGAAGATGTGCGCCTCAACAGGTGTTGGCGCTGATATATTCTGTACCTCTAGAGAGTGTATTTTTTACTTAACAAAAGAAAAACACATATATGCCAATGAACCTGCCCATGATCCTGACCTGGGTCCGGATTGTACTGATCCCCTTGGTTGTCGGCATTTACTTTCTGCCCGAAACAATCATGTCCATCTCCATGCAAAACTGGGTGGGCGCTTGGGTATTTGTAATTGCGGCCATTACTGACTTCGTGGATGGTTACCTGGCGCGCCGCTGGAACCAAACTTCGGCGTTTGGAGCATTCCTTGACCCTGTGGCTGACAAGCTGATGGTAGGGGCAGCACTGATTGTACTGGTTGACCTCGGGCGTATTGGTCCATTTATCGCACTGATTATTATCGGACGTGAAATTACCATTTCTGCCTTGCGGGAATGGATGGCCAGCATCGGTGCGCGCAACAGTGTTGCCGTGAACTGGCTTGGCAAATTCAAAACCATTGCTCAAATGGTGGCAATCCCCATGTTGTTGGTGAACGAAACCTGGATGGGCATTGATTTTCATGTGCTGGGTACTTTGGGTATTTATGTGGCAGCCGTTTTGACGGTGTGGTCAATGTGTTATTACCTGATGAAAGCCTGGCCAGAACTCCGCAATCGAAGCTGATCGCTTCCTGATATTTCGCCATGAACAAAAGCAATTTGCTGCCCCAGCCGTACCCGTTGCGGCAGGCACTCAATGATGAAGTGCATTCCCGCCCCACCGAGGCCTTGTGGCCGCAGGAGCGGGTGTTTCATATTGCTTTGCTGGTGCAAGGTGACGTGACACCCGAGATTGTTGGGCAACTGCAAGCTTTGGTGGACTATTGCGGTTGCAAACCTGTCTCTGATGAGGAGCTGGCTGCACCCCAGGTCAGCCTTAGCCTGTGCGGCGGCGAGTCGGCTTTGCGTCTGCGGCTGGAGCGCCACAATGAATTCATTACCCTGACCTTCTTTGAACGGGCTGACCATGCGATCGTGTTCGATCGCCCGGTGACTCGCCGTTTGCCTCCCAGCTGGATGGCCGCTTTGCCTGGGGTAATGCTGGTGGCCATTGAACTATTTGTTCAAAAAACAGAAAACCCCCGAGAGCCGCGCAGTGTGGCAGGTTACTTTGATGGCAATACCCTGATTGGCGGCATGATTGCCAATGGAGCAGGGCAGGTGTTTTCGGATCTTCGGATTGCAGACCGTGGTGCCAGCCGGATTTTGATTTGCAATTTGAAAATGGGTTCACGGCAACTTGGCCGGGTAGTTCAGCGCGCGATCGAGATGGAAACTTACCGAATGATGGCCCTGCTGAGTTTTCCAGTTGCGCGTGCCACGTTGCCAAAGCTGTCTTCGTATGAAGACCGTTTAGTAAAGTTGGCCACCGAAATGGCGGAGACCAGTAAAACTGAAGACCTCGCCGAAGTGACCAGCGAGGATGTTGAGCTGGACCGCAAGTTATTGAGCCAGTTGACCGACCTGGCTGCCCGCGTGGAGCAGTTAAGTGCTGAGAACCGGGTCCGTTTTACTGCCGCAGAGGCGTATACCGATCTGGTGAAAAAACGAATCGCTGAATTGAAAGAAATTCCCATGGTGGGCATGCAAACTTTTGGCGAATTCATGGATCGTCGTTTGGGGCCTGCCATGAAAACCTGCACCTGGACCGCTCGTCGGCAGGACGAACTGGCCGCTCGTATTTCACGCGTAACGCAACTGCTGCGAACGAGAGTTGAGATTGAACGTGAAAGCCAAAACCAACGTTTGCTGACCAGCATGGACAAGCGTGCGAAGGTGCAGTTGCGCCTGCAGGAAACGGTTGAAGGCTTGTCGATTGTTGCCATCTCCTACTATGGCGCTAGCTTGGTGGGTTACCTGGCCAAAGGATTGAAAGCCTTGGGCTTGCCGGTTTCCGCAGATTTGGCGATAGCCGTGGCCATTCCAACCATTGCGGTGTTGGCTTATGTGAGTATGCAAGCCATGAAAAAGCGCATGGGCTTGAAAGGCTGAGGAATATTCGGAAATATTGTCCCTACAGGTTTCCAAAGCCCGGTGTTTGTGGTTATAATTGCGGGCTCGGAAGCTTGGCAGAGCGGTTGAATGCACCGGTCTTGAAAACCGGCGAGGGTGCGAGCCCTCCGTGAGTTCGAATCTCACAGCTTCCGCCACCGATACAGCAATAGCGCGCCTCTCAGGCGCGTTTTTGTTTCTACCCATGTAACTACCCATTTATCAGCATGGGCGTAGGGTTGAAATTCCTCCTGGCGGCTATCCAATACTGTACGGAACATCAGGTATCTGGTTTGTTCAATATTTCCCACTATTCCAGTGGCCACCTGCTTGGTTCGCCGCTCGCTGTTCTGCTTACTTTTGCTTGCGTTTGCTGATTTTCGGTTTTACTTTTTCATCAAACCTCGCGCGCGCGTATTGCTCCGAAAACTCTGCGATTGCCACGCGCGTATTGGTCGGAAAATCCCGCACACCTCTCGTCCGATGGCTTGCTCTGGTGCGTATCTATCACCCAACGAAAGTGCCTCCCTTTTTATAGGGTGGGGAAAACCCAGCGGAAAAGTCAGTACCCCTATAGAAACCTTATGTCTTTCCAACCTTGCCCTAATCTTGCCGTGTTATTGCGGCTTCTTTAGGGGCCCAAAAAACCCCTTTTGTAGCTGTCTCTTTGTCCCTCGCGCGCGCGCACGAGAAAATTTCGGGTTCACATTAAAAAACGATTCCGCGTCCGGTGTGAAAAAATGATGCCCCTTTTGTTTTCTCTTACCCCCCCCAGGGGGTGCGTACTATTCTTTGCGCACTTATTCGGCGGGAAAGTTATTCGTAGATATCTCAGAAGCCACATATGGCGGTGGTTTTACCCGGCATCGGCTGCGCACCTATTTCTATTTCAATCTACTTTAGATATCCGTTGAAAACCCTGTCACCGTCTCGCACACGATGTGTTCATGAATTGTCTTTTAGGGACTGTAAAAATTCCTTTTTAAGGCGGCGGAAAATTTGATGTTCTCTGGATATTTGATTTGATGTTGTAATTGCCATGTGTTGCCGGGATGCCCCCATCTTGCGTACTTGCTGGGGCGTTTGAATTTGCTGAAAGAATCAAAAAGAGGGTTTTATTGTCTGCGTGGGAAACCGTGGGATTGACAACGTAGAGCTCGCCGCCAGTTGACGATTCCCCCGTGCCCTTGTTGGACACTCACCTGGCCGTGTGCATGGGGCACCTATTTAGACAGTCCCAATTAACAGACGCACCGCGCGCCATGTGTTGGAGCGGGGCTGTTCCCGCTGCTGTGCATACCCCTTGGTCAGAACCTTGTTTATGTCGGTAGCGGCTGCATTCCAAACAGGCCCGGCGATTGTCACCACTGAATTCACCCACCGCCACGGCTTCCCCGAAGTCCCATGCGTGTTCATCATCGATTCCAATGGTCAATGCCTTCTGGTGCACTTCATAAACCCGGCCCAATCCCTGCTCACTGGCCATCTGATTGCCGTAAATCTCGAATGTGCGTTCGTCACAATACTTATTCGCTGTTACCCCTGCTTGTTGAG
>NZ_LUJK01000022.1 GCF_001601825.1 Limnobacter sp. CACIAM 66H1
ACTGGTGGCCTTGATTGATGACAAATTTGGCGAAGGCGAGTAAACCATGACCCTGGCCTTGCATGGCATTGCAGTATCAAGAGGCATTGCAGTCAGCCGAGCCCTGGTTTGGGACACGGCGATGCGGGACATTCCCCGCAATCGCATTGAAAAAAAATCCGTTCGTTTCGAGAAAAAGAGATTCGACAACGCGGTCAAACGCGTCGCTGATGAGTTGGTTGAAATTCGCAGTCAAATTGCAGCTGACTCCCCTGCAGAGTTCGATGCGTTCCTGAACTTGCACAGTCTGATTCTGGCCGACCCGATTCTGTCCGAAGAGCCCAAAAACCTGATTCAAAGCAAGTTGATCAATGCCGAGTGGGCGCTGATCGAGCAAATGGAAGTGCTCTTGGAGCAGTTTTCCGCCATTGAGGATGATTACTTCCGCGAGCGCAACAGCGATGTGCGTCAAGTGGTTGAGCGCATTCTGAAATCACTGCGAGGTCATGCCACAGCTCTGCCCTTGCCTCCCGAGGGTGAGAATGAAGACCCCTGGCTGATTGTTGCGCACGATATTTCGCCAGCCGATATGGTGCAACTCAAAGGCCGCCGCGTGGGCGCTTTCGTGACCGAGATGGGTGGTGCAACCTCTCACACCGCGATTGTGGCGCGCAGCCTTGGCATACCTGCGGTCGTGGGTGTGCCGCGCGCGCTCGAGTATGTGCACAACGGCGATTTGGTGGTGGTCGACGGCAAGGTAGGTGCCGTGTTTCTGGACCCCGCTGCGATGGTGGTGGACGAGTACCAGCGCAAACAGGCCATTTTGGCTTTGTCGCGCCAGCGCCTGAAGCGGCTGATTACCACCGAAGCGCGAACCCAATGCGGCCGTCGAATTGAGTTGCTGGCCAACATTGAATTGCCCGAGGACGTGAAAGGCGTGGTGGATGCGGGGGCCGATGGTGTAGGCCTGTTCCGGTCCGAATTCCTGTTCATGAACCGCAAGGAATGGCCTTCTGAGGATGAGCAGTATGAGGCGTACCGAAAGGTAATCAAGGCCATGAAAGGCAAGCCGGTCACAGTTCGGACACTGGATTTGGGCGCTGACAAAACCCTGCAGTTTGATGGGGCCAACAGCAGTGCGCCACCTGTGTCCAGCACTTCAGCGCTGGGGTTGCGTTCCATTCGCTTCAGTTTGGCTGAGCCCGCCATATTTCTCACCCAAATTCGCGCCTTGTTGCGGGCTGCCAAGCATGGTCCGGTCAAAATCCTTTTGCCGATGCTCACCAACA
The DNA here is from genome assembly GCF_001601825.1 of Limnobacter sp. CACIAM 66H1. Lineage (GTDB taxonomy): Bacteria > Pseudomonadota > Gammaproteobacteria > Burkholderiales > Burkholderiaceae_B > Limnobacter. The sequence goes on from NZ_LUJK01000022.1 coordinate 1,269, forward strand.
TTCGGGAAACCAAACAAGCTTTGGCCTACATTGATATGGCGCGTGAACAATTGCTCGAGCGCCGTTTTCAGGCCAATCAGGCCGTGCCAATCGGCGGCATGATCGAAGTGCCCGCGGCTGCGCTCAGCCTGCCGCATTTCTTGAATTATCTGGATTACGTGTCGATCGGCACCAACGATTTGATTCAATACACGCTGGCAGTTGACCGGGTCGATCACCAGGTGGCGCACTTGTACGACCCCCTCCACCCCGCGGTGTTAAGGCTTGTCTTTGAGGTCATCTCCAGCGCTGAAAAAGCGGGCGTGCCTGTGAGCGTATGTGGTGAAATGGCGGGCGATATTCGTCTGACCCGCTTGTTGCTGGGCATGGGCCTTACCCAGTATTCCATGCACCCGTCGCAGTTGTTGGATGTGAAAGAGTTGCTGCTGAAAACCGATTTTGAGGCCACGCAAAAATTGGTCAAAAAAGTGACTCGGTCATTTGACATCGATAAAATTGATGCCCTGATGCATCAATTGCACGAAGACTGATCCAGCAACCGGCCCGCCCTTAAAGCCCGTTTGCGATTTATACTCAAGGGCTTGCGAAAACCAACCACCAACCAAAGAAACGCCGTATTGTGTCTGCCAACCAGTCCGTGGGCTTCGTAAAGCCCGAGCTTATTGAATTTACTGCACCGCTGTTGCTGGAGTGCGGAAAATCCCTGCCCAGTTATTCGCTGATGGTTGAAACGTATGGCACACTGAATGCCGAGAAAAGCAATGCTGTGCTGGTGTGCCACGCATTGAATGCCTCTCACCATGTGGCAGGTCTGTACGAAGGGCAAGACAAGAGTGAGGGCTGGTGGGACAACATGGTGGGCCCGGGAAAGCCGCTGGATACCAACCGGTTCTTCGTGATTGGCGTGAACAACCTGGGTTCATGCTTTGGTTCTACCGGCCCCAGCAGCATCAACCCGGAAACCGGTAAACCCTATGGCGCCGACTTTCCGTTTGTCACTGTTCAAGACTGGGTGAATGCGCAGGTGCGGCTGGCAGATTACTTTGGCATCGAAAAGTTTGCTGCAGTCATGGGGGGCAGCCTGGGCGGCATGCAGGCCCTGCAATGGAGCCTCAGCTACCCCGACCGCGTGGGTCACTGCATGGTGATTGCCTCAACTCCAAAGCTGAGCGCACAGAACATTGCCTTTAACGAAGTGGCGCGCCAGGCCATCGTGACCGATCCCGATTTTCATGGCGGCAATTATTATGAGCACGGCGTGGTACCCAAGCGCGGTTTGCGACTGGCTCGAATGATTGGCCACATCACCTACTTGAGCGGCGACGACATGGCCGAAAAGTTTGGCCGCACCCTGCGCAACGGCGATTACAATTACGGGCTTGAGGTGGACTTCCAGGTGGAAAGCTACCTGCGCTACCAAGGCGACAAGTTTGCAGATTACTTTGATGCCAACACCTACTTGCTGATTACCAAAGCGCTCGATTATTTTGACCCCGCGCGCCACACGGGTGGCGACTTGGCCAAAGCGCTTGAAGCGGCCAAAGCCAAATTTTTACTGGTTAGCTTTACCACCGACTGGCGTTTTGCCCCCGAGCGAACCCGCGAAATCGTGGAGGCCCTCATGGCCAACCAGCGCGATGTCACTTACGCGGAAATTGACGCCCCACACGGTCACGATGCATTCTTGTTGACTGACGAGCGCTACCACAATGTGGTGCGTGGCTACTTTGAGCGCATTGCCAAGGAGCTTGCATGAAAACACTGCACGCTGTTCGCCAAGACATACAACCGTTGCCCATCGCAGTGCCCCGGGCCGATCTCGATTTGATCGAAAGCTGGGTACCCATGGGCGCACGTGTACTCGATTTGGGTTGTGGTGATGGCTCATTTCTGGCCCGTTTGATGAAAACCCGCAAGGCGACCGGCTATGGCGTCGAAATCGACGACACCAATGTGCAGCGCAGCGTCGCCAACGGCATCAATGTCATTCAGCAAGATCTGGAAAAGGGTCTGGCCATGTTCGAGGACCATGCCTTTGATGTGGTGATTTTGTCGCAAACCCTGCAAGCCATGCACAACACCGAGCGAATCCTCAAAGAGATCGCCCGGGTTGGGAAAGAAGGCATCGTCAGCTTCCCCAATTTTGGTCATTGGTACCATGTGTGGTCGATTGCCTTGGGTCGTATGCCGGTGTCCAAACAGATGCCTTATCAGTGGTACAACACCCCGAATATCCACCTGTGCACCCCCAAGGATTTTGAAGCGCTGGTTGCTCAAATCGGACATAAAGTACTGGGCAAACAACTTTTTTTGAACGGTGAGCCTGTTGAATTGTTGGGCAATTTGCGCAGCACTTTGGCGGTTTATCGTTTCAAGCCCCAGTTTGCCAACTAGGCCAACTTCATGAAAAGCCCGCAACCCACCCCGCTTGAAAACGAGTATTGGCGGCAGGTTAAACGAATCACCCATCGATTACTGGTGGTGTGGATTGGGCTGATTCTTGGTGTGGTTCTGTTTATTCCCCAACTCGGTATCACGGTGTATGGGGTTCCCTTGACTTACTGGGTCATCTCCAGTGTGCTGCTTTTGAGTTTTTTAGGATTGGTGGCCTGCTACGCGTGGCGCATGGATAGGTTAGAATTGAAATTCAAACGAGCGGTGGAAAACAACCGCAACTATCTTGGAGACACGAATGAAGAGCAGCACCGGCGAGGTGGGAAAGCCCCTCACTGACACCAAAGGCACGCCACTGCGTTTTGTAACCGGTTCGTCCCTGTTTGACGGACACGATGCAGCAATCAATATGATTCGCCGTTTGTTGCAAAGCCAAGGTGCTGAAGTCATTCACTTGGGGCACAACCGTTCCGTTCAGGAATTGGTGGACGCCGCTATACAGGAAGATGCCGACGGCCTGGCCGTGAGCTCCTATCAAGGCGGGCACAATGAATTTTTCAAATACATGGTGGACGAGCTAAAAGCTCAAAACGCCGGCCATATTCAGGTGTTTGGCGGCGGCGGTGGTGTAATTTTGCCCGCCGAAATCGAAGCCCTTCAAGCCTATGGTGTGAATCGGATTTACAGCCCCCAAGATGGCCAGAAAATGGGCCTGGAGGGCATGATCGGCGACATGATCGCCCGCGCGGCACAAGTGCGCGATGCCCGCAAAAAGATTGACACGGCTTGCACACCTCAAAGCATCAAGGCCTTGGCCAACGACTGGCCGCTGCTGACCCAACTGATTACCCGCCTTGAGCGTGACGAAGTGCCTGCTGCCGATTTGGAAGTGATTCGCGAGCAAGCCAAAGCCAGTAAAACCCCAGTGTTGGGCATTACCGGTACGGGTGGCGCAGGCAAGTCGAGCCTGACTGATGAGCTGATTCGCCGCCTGCGCATGGACCATGGTGATGACCTGACCATTGGCGTGGTGTGTGTAGACCCTTCCCGCCGTAAAACCGGCGGTGCATTGCTGGGCGATCGCATCCGGATGAATGCCATTGGCCCTTGGGCTGGCAATGGCCCCAAAGTATTCATGCGCTCACTGGCCACCCGCGATTCCGCTCAGGAAGTACCCGCTACTCTGCCAGATATTATTGCCTTGTGTCGCGCTACGGGTTTTGATGTGGTGCTGATTGAAACTCCGGGCATTGGCCAGGGCGATGCGGCCATCGTGCCGCATGTGGATTTCAGCCTGTATGTGATGACACCGGAATACGGTGCAGCCAGCCAGCTTGAAAAAATCGACATGCTGGATTTTGCCGATTTTGTGGCGGTGAACAAATTTGACCGCAAGGGCGCACTCGATGCCCTGCGGGATGTGTGCAAACAGGTGCAGCGTAACCGCATGGCTTTTACCAGCATGCCCGACACCATGCCTGTGTACGGCACGCTGGCCAGCCGGTTTAACGACGATGGTGTCAGCGCCCTGTATAAAGCATTGCGCGCAGCCCTGCCCATTGCCAAGCCTTCCAAAGGCTTGTTCAATTCAATCGACACCAAACATTCCACCACCCTGAAAGCCGTAGTGCCTTCCGAGCGCGTGCGTTATCTGGCTGAAATCGCACAGGCTGTACGCAGTTACAAGGCGCAAGTACAAAAAGACGTGGCTGCAGTGTACGACCTGGAATGCATGCAACGTGCCCAAGCCCTATTGCTTGAACACAAGCCTGACAAAACCAAGGCGGTGGAAGCGCTGGATGACATTGTCGAACTGACGAACACTCGAATCAGCATGGCTGCGCAAAAGGCCATGAAAGACTATTCAAAGCTGACTGAGGGTTACCAAGGCGACACGCTGACCTATGAAGTGCGCGGCAAGGCCCTGCAAGCACCGTTGACCGTGACTTCGCTCAGTGGCCTGAAAATCAATCGCGTCAGTCTGCCCAAGTTCACCAGTCGGGCCGACCTGCTGAAATTCGTGATGCTGGAAAACCTGCCGGGTTATTTCCCCTTCACCGCAGGCGTGTTCCCCGTGAAGCGGGAAGGCGAGGACCCTACCCGCATGTTTGCCGGTGAGGGCGACCCCGCACGCACCAACCGCCGTTTCAAAATGCTCAGCGGTGCAAGCGATGCCAAGCGATTGTCGACTGCATTTGATTCAGTCACCTTGTATGGTTTCGACCCTGACCTGCGCCCCGACATTTACGGCAAGGTGGGCACCAGCGGTGTAAGTGTGGCCACGCTAGACGACATGAAAGTGTTGTACAGCGGCTTTGATTTGTGCGCCCCCAGCACCAGCGTGTCCATGACCATCAACGGCCCTGCACCCAGTATTTTGGCCATGTTCCTGAACACCGCCATTGATCAGCAGGTGGACCTGTTCACAGCCAAAAACAAGCGCGCACCGAATGCGGATGAATATGCAAACATCAAGGCCAGCACCTTGAAGGCAGTGCGCGGCACCGTGCAAGCGGACATTTTGAAAGAAGATCAAGGCCAGAACACTTGTATTTTCTCGACTGAATTCAGCCTGCGCGTGATGGGCGACATTCAGCAATACTTCATCGACCACGAAGTGCGTAACTTCTACAGCGTGTCGATCAGCGGTTATCACATTGCCGAGGCCGGGGCCAACCCGATTTCGCAACTTGCCTTTACGCTTTCGAACGGCTTCACATTCGTGGAAGCCTATTTGGCGCGTGGCATGAAGATCGACGACTTTGCGCCGAACTTGAGCTTCTTCTTCAGCAATGGCATGGACCCCGAATACACCGTGCTGGGTCGCGTGGCCCGTCGCATTTGGGCCATTGCCATGCGCGACCGTTACGGTGCAAGCGACCGCAGCCAGAAGTTGAAATATCACATCCAAACCAGTGGTCGAAGCCTGCACGCACAGGAAATCGCATTCAACGACATACGCACCACCTTGCAAGCCTTGATTGCCGTATATGACAACTGCAATAGCCTTCACACCAACGCCTATGACGAGGCCGTGACCACGCCAACCGAGGAAAGCGTACGCCGGGCCATGGCCATTCAGTTGATCATCAACAAGGAATGGGGCTTGGCGAAAAATGAAAACTCAAGCCAAGGAGCTTTCATTATTGAAGAGCTCACTGAATTGGTGGAAGAAGCTGTGTTGGCTGAACTGGACCGCATCAGCGAACGCGGCGGTGTGTTGGGTGCCATGGAAACAGGCTACCAGCGCAGCAAAATCCAGGAAGAGTCGATGCATTATGAAATCCAGAAGCATGACGGCACCTTGCCAATTGTGGGTGTGAATACTTTCACCAACCCCAATGACAACGCCGATTCCTTGAACTCGCTCGAGCTTGCGCGTGCTACTGAAGAAGAAAAACAAAGCCAGTTGAAACGCTTGGCCGAATTCCAGCAAAAGCATGCCGCCGAAAGCGGGCCAATGCTGGAGCGTCTGAAGCAGACTGCCATGGACGGCGGCAACGTGTTTGAGGTGCTGGTGGATGCTGTTCGAGTGTGTTCACTTGGCCAGATTACTCAAGCGCTGTTCGAAGTGGGTGGAAAGTACCGCAGGTCGATGTAAAGTGCTGCGGTTTTGGCTCAACTCGGCGTGGGTACCTTGTGTCGCACAGGGCTGGTTGATTGGAAGCTGAACTTGAAGGATCGCCGTTGCCCGAAAACTTGGCATTTCGGCTTGTCGTCTTGAGCCTGCACTAAGCCAAGCCCTCCAAAAGTCACGGTCGGGTCTTGGCTTTCGCGCCAGGGCGCGATCGTTGGTCTCGGCGCGCCAAGCCGGCAAGTTTTCTGACTGGTCATCGTGCGACCCATTGCAAGTTCAGCCGCCCAATCGGCGTCGGTGTTTCGATCGCCTCGCCTTCAAGAAAACCTGCCCTTGCGTGCCGAGCAGTGCCGGTGTTGCCCGGCATGGGCAACAGAGAACGGACCCGACCCGCTTTTTTGGAGGGCCGTTCTCAGGCATCGCGAGGCTCAGCAAGGGGAGTACAGGTTTTCTGGCGAGAGATCGGAACCCAAGCCGATCGGGCTAATCAAGATCGACGCGTTATCGGAACCCAAGCCGATCGGGCTAATCAAGATCGACGCGTTATCGGAACCCAAGCCGATCGGGCTAATCAAGATCGACGCGTTATCGGAACCCAAGCCGAGTGGGCTAAAAAAAACAGCGCTCGTACTTTGCGATAAAATAAAAACCTCGCCGTAAGTACTCACCAAGCAGCACCATGAAACTCAACGCCGATCTTTCCCAACGCGCGGTCGTCAACAGCAACAATGTCGACTGGGTCGCCTCTCCAGCCCCCGGAGTATGGCGCAAACCATTGGAACGCGATGGCGATGAAGTGGCGCGTTTAACCTCGATTGTGCGTTACGACCCAGGCTGCGCATTTCCTGAACACGAGCATGGCGGCGGCGAAGAATTCTTCGTACTTGAAGGCACCTTCGAAGATGAATTTGGCGCGTACCCAGCGGGCACATTTGTGAAGAATCCCGTGGGCACCAAGCATTCTCCCAAGTCCACAGAAGGCTGCACAATTCTCGTGAAGCTTCGCCACATGCGGCCAGAGGATCAAACACCGGTTGTCATCGATACCCACCAGGCCGAATGGCGGCAGGGCTTGGTACCGGGCTTGAAGGTCATGCCGCTGGACAGCTTCGAGACCCGTCACACCGCGCTGGTGAAGTGGGCTCCCGAAACCTATTTCAACATGCATCGCCACATGGGCGGCGAAGAAATTTTTGTGCTTGAAGGCGTGTTCTCAGATGAGCATGGCGACTACCCCGCAGGGACCTGGATACGCAGCCCACATGCCAGCGTACATACACCTTTCAGCAAACCAGGTTGCACCATTCTTGTCCGTACGGGTCATTTGATCGACGCATAACAAACTGGCACTGATTGTGTCAGTTTGGTGACTTGTCTCTTAGTAGGTTTCACCTCATCTTAAGCACCAGCAGCTTGGTAACAGTACCAAACCCAATTGGACTGTCGCCATGTTGTACACCACCCGAATCCTTTTTCCTGTATTTGTTGTTTCAATGTTGGCAGCATGTGGCGGCAATGACAGCGCCACGCCTCCGACTCGGGTAGAGGGTCAGGAAAATCCCCCCACGCTAAGCGCCGGAAGCGATCAGCAAGCCGCAGAGCGAAGCACCATCGAGTTGCGAGCCACGGTGCAAAACACGGACCAGAATTCTGTGGTGGCCTATGCCTGGTTTCCGGCGAGTCAAGAAACCGTGTTCTTTGGCGAAGCAGGCAGGTCAGACGAATCGGTCCTGAACTTGCAGTTACCCCAAGTCAACAACGACACCCCCGTCGAGTTCATCGTGCAAGCGCAGCTCTCCAACGGCAATGTGCTTGAGGACCGTGTTCAAATCACCATCCAGAACACATTCGACAACGCATTGCCAGTGGTCACCACCACCGCGTCGCCGATTGGACTTGATAACAGGTTGACCGCAAGTGCCTGCGAGTCCTCAGATTCTGACGGTACTATCCAGTCCTACCAATGGCGCAATGAAACCCTGAATATTCAATACGAAGAAACAGGCTGCAACTTGAATGTGCAGCTTCCTACTTCACCTGAATCGCAAACCTACACCCTGCGCGCCATTGCATTTGACAACGAGGCGGGCCTGGGCTTCAAGTTGTTCAATGTCACCACGCCCAACCGCCCCGCGAACACGGCCCCGCTTATTCAAAACGCCAACGCATTGCCAGAACCCGTAAGGCCTGGTGAAACCTTGAACTTGCAAGTCAACGCCACGGATGCCGATGGCGACGCACTGTTCTACCGCTGGACACAAACCGCGGGTAGCGCACTGCCAATCAGCAATGCTGACAAACCCATGGCCCAGGTGCAAATTCCTGCCGACCTAGCCAATCAAACCTTGACCTTTCGCATTGAAGTGTCGGACCGAGCCAATTTCCAAACCTCGGTGAACCAGCGCAGTGTGGATGCCAGCGTGCGCAGCAACACCAACACCAACACCAATGCAGGCCTTCTGGAATGCCTGCAAGACCCCACGCGTGTGGGTTGCCCCTTGGCAGGTTTGTTGTCGGCACCACCAATTGGTGCTCAACAACCCAACAGTGCGCAGTTTTCAGCTGGGCAGTGCACCCCCTTCTATGGCGGTCGTGTGAATGGGCAAGGCTATACACACTTGTTGGGTGCCATGCACGAGCACACCGCTTACTCGGACGGGCAAGCCAACACCGATCCGCTTCAGGTGTACCAGCAAACCCGTGAGCGGGGCATGGATTTTGTGATGTCGTCTGATCACTCCGACAACCTGGCCATTCCTCTGGCCTTGCCCGACACCGACAATTGCACAGACAACCCGCTGTCATGCCTGATCTCCGACCCGGACAACCTGCCCAACAGCCTGACCAAGTGGCGGAGTACGCTGAACCAGGCCAATCAGGTGACGGGTGAATCGCCTGGCCTGTTCACCGCCATGAGGGGTTTTGAGTGGACCTCCGACCGCTTCGGGCACGCCAATGTGTACCTGAGCAAACACAACATCAACGCCAAACTGGGGCCAGGTTATCTGGTATCCATGGACTTGTTCTGGCAGTGGTTTGTGCTGTCGCCTCAACTGGGCGGCGGCGGTGATGGCCTCCTGGTGTTTAACCACCCTGGCCGCGAAGATGCCTTGCACAGTGCCTTGCTGCAAATCGGTGAGGGTGTTGGCCAGGCCACACGCATGGCGGGCGCCTTAAATGCCCTGAATGTATTTCAACAGGGCGACCCTGCATACGCTTTCAATGACTTCAGGTATGTGGCACCGGCCGACTACCGCGTGGTGGGCATTGAGGTGTTTGGCAAGGGCGATGAATACGACACCGATGGCAAGTTTGGTTCCTGGTATGGCCACGCACTGGACAAGGGATGGTATCTGGGGCCAGCCGGTTCGGAAGACCACCATGAAACCAACTGGGGCGGTGGCAATTTGCCAAAAACAGTCGTGATTGCTCGTGCCAACAACCAGGCCGACATTCGGGAAGCATTTCTTGCGCGCCGTTTTTACACCGTGGCACAAAATGAAAATGCCTTGCGTATGAACTTTGAAGCTGTGCATGCCTCCACGCGAGGTCAGCAACGCCTGCCCATGGGCTCGCGCATAGGCACTCAAGCCGACACAGTTCAATTCGAAGTCAGTATTCGAAGTACACAAGCCATGGATCCCTTGCAGGACATGTCGTTTGAACTGTTTAGCTCGCAGTCAGGTCCGAGCACCAACGAGGCGCAGCGCTACTTGCCCTTGCAAAACCAGACCGGGAAAAACGGCCGCTTCACTGTAAGCCCCGCGGAGGGAAAGAATTGGTATTTCGTGCGCGTAAAACGGGGCGATCGAATTGTGGCGGTGAGTGCACCGATCTGGATATTCAAAGGCAGTGAGCCACTGCCGGAATGCGCGGCGCTTTAAAACTCCTCAGCCCATTTCCTGAATTGATTCAGCGAGCCTTTGAACAAATGGTCGATGTCTGCCAAATGTTCATCGACAAACTCACGCACCATTGAACCGGTGCTGGCTGGCTCCACCCGCAGGTGGGCCTCACACTGGCCGTCGGCATTGCTCACCCGCATGTTCAGTTTGTGGGCGATACGCAGCATGGCTTCATTGTCCATCAGGGTGTAAATGAACAGCATTTCAATGCCTTCATTGCGCGCCCTGCGCAACGCCCTTTGAAACAGCAGCGTACCCAGGCCATGCCCCCGCATATTGGCGTCCAGTGACAGTCCCAATTCCGCACCCTTGGGGGCTGTGCTGTCTTTAGGCTGGTTTAGTTCAGCCAAATGCACCACACCCAGCAATACATCGTCACGCCCGAAAATACCGAACACCGAGTCGCGCTCAAAATCAATGCTGGCGGTGTATTTCGCAATAGCGGCATCCCCCAGCGCATAACTAAAGCGCAAACGGCGGTCAGCCTCATCCAGGGCCAGCAAGTGTGCAAGAATTAAAGGGCGGTGTGAGTCATCCAGTTCCACAATCGGAACTTTGGACAGACCCAAAATGGACGCGGCCCTGCGCCCCAAGACGCTGGGAATATCAAACCATTCAATGGGCTCTGACGACATGATGAACTCGACTGCAAAAAATTGTGAAAAATCGGAAATATGCTTACATGATCCACCAACAAGAAAGCAAGCCGCAACCCAACACCCCGCAAGTTGGAGTACCACTTCAAATTCGCGAATTGGGTTTGGTGGACTATTTGCCCACCTGGGAAGCCATGCGAAATTTCACAGATGCCCGCTCCGAACAGCTCAACGGGCCAGTGAGCGACGAGATCTGGATTTGTGAACACCCTCCCGTGTTCACTTTGGGCCTTGCTGGTGACTCGGCACATATGTTGCAGCGCAGCAACATACCGTTGGTGAAAACCGACCGTGGGGGTCAAATCACCTACCATGGCCCGGGCCAGATTGTGGTTTATCCACTTCTGGACCTTCGCCGCTTTGGTTTGAAGGTGCGAGAGTACGTTCAGTTGCTTGAGCAAAGCATTATCGACGCCTTGGTGCAGGTGGGTGTGGCAGATGCCCAACGCAAGCCCAACGCCCCCGGCGTGTACACCATGCGCCATGGCAGCCTTGCCAAAATTGCCGCCTTGGGCATCAAGATCCGCAAGGGGTGCAGTTATCACGGCCTGTCACTGAATGTGGCCATGGATTTAAACCCATTCCTGCAAATAAACCCCTGCGGTTATGCTGGTTTGGAAACAGTGGACTTGGCCACGATTGGTGTTAAAATTTCACAAGCTGAGATGCAAATGCATCTGATGAAATACCTGATTCAACACCTTGAAGCCGCGCGATCCGCGGTGGCAAAGTAAACGCATGGCCCTAATCACCCAAAGGCCAGGGAGCAAAAAACGTGTCCGAGATCAATGAAAAGTCCGCTGTGGCCAAAGAACTGAGCGCAGTCAGCGATCCGACCGTCAAGCAAAAAGCGGCCGCGAAAACCGCCCGAATTCCCATCAAGATTGTGCCTGTTGAGCAGTTGAAAAAACCCAGCTGGATCCGCGTGAAGGCCGGCTCGCCGTCGACCCGTTTCTACGAAATCAAGGAAATTCTGCGCGAGCACAAGTTGCACACCGTGTGCGAAGAGGCTTCTTGCCCCAACATTGGTGAATGCTTTGGCAAAGGTACCGCCACCTTCATGATTATGGGCGACAAGTGCACCCGCCGTTGCCCCTTCTGCGATGTGGGCCACGGTCGCCCCGATCCGCTCGATGAAAACGAACCCCTGAATTTGGCAAAAACAATCGCAGCCTTGCGCTTGAACTACGTGGTAATTACCAGCGTAGACCGTGATGACTTGCGTGATGGTGGCGCTGGTCACTTTGTGGCCTGTATTGAAAAAACCCGTGAATTGTCGCCCAACACCAAAATCGAAATTCTGGTGCCCGACTTCCGGGGGCGCTTGGACCGTGCGCTGGGAATTTTGAATGCCGCCCCGCCCGATGTCATGAACCACAATCTGGAAACCACCGAGCGCCTGTACAAGGAAGCCCGCCCGGGGTCAGACTACAAACACTCGCTGAAGCTGCTGCAAGAATTCAAAAAAGCGCATCCCAACACGCCCACCAAAAGCGGCATCATGGTGGGGCTTGGCGAAACCGACGAGGAAATTTTGCAAGTGATGCGCGACATGCGCGAGCACCAAGTGGACATGATCACGATTGGGCAATACCTGGCACCTTCGGGCCACCACTTGCCAGTGCGCCGCTATGTGCACCCCGATGTATTCAAAATGTTTGAAGAGAAAGCCTATGAAATGGGCTTTACGCACGCAGCTGTTGGGGCAATGGTTCGCAGTTCATACCATGCGGATGAGCAGGCACACGGTTTGGTGTAACTAATTGCGAAACTGCCCGGCGCTAATAAACTCGCCAAAGCGTTCACACCACACCACAGCAGCGCTGTATTGTTGCAAATCAGTGTTGGGTGGAAGGTCGAGAATGAATCCGCCAAAGGTTTTTACCGACCCCACTTGCAGGGACTGGCTTTTAATCTCCAAAAAGCCCGCCTCGTCCTCTACAAATTTTGGCACCAGGTACAAGTAATAATCGGGCCCTGGTGAAAGCTCGCCCTCGAACACAGCTTGGCTGGCCGACAAGGTCAAACGGCCTTCTCCCCAATGCAAAAAGTCGCTGCCTTTCAGGTCGCGTTTGAATTCTGTCGAGAACAGCGCCCCGCTTTGCGATGCGGTAATCGCTTCAGCAGCAGGGCCTTCAGGTTCTACAAGAATGGGCAGCAAATAAATGCCCAAGGCAACACCAACAATTAGCGCGCCGGCATGGGTAATCAACAGGAGAATTTTTTTCATGGTGTTTCAAGCCCTCAGGGAGTGAACTTGTCAATTCGCTCCCTGGGCTCAAAACGTTTCACATGCAGATGAATAATTTACAGTTCACGCTTGTCGGCGCACTCGCCCAGGCTTGCGTCTAGCCGGCAACGAATACGCTTCAAAATTTTCATCATCTCGGGATCGTAGAAACCGTCTGCAGTCATTTGAATTCGGGATTCACGCATCAGCACATCGTACTTTTCGCGATCACCAGCGGGAATATCCAGCCACGCAGCAGCAGGCACGGCTTTCTCAGACGTATCGACCAAGGCAATGGCGCGGTCAAATTGTTGCTGAATCCAAACCCGCGACTTTTGCCCAAAGCCCTCGGGAAATTTGTCTTTGCGGATCAAAATATTTGCGGTTAGCTGCACCAAGGGAAAGCGGTAAATACCCCCCTTGCTGCCAATGCCTTTGTACAACTCAAGCGGCTGGTAAGCAATGGCTGGTGCAGCAATAATATCTACCTGCCCGTTGTTGAATTTGGTGCCAAAGTTGATCACCTCGCTGGCCACGGGTTGCGCGCCCAACTGTTGCACCATTTTGGCTTGCGATTTGTCGTAGTCCAGCACCGCAATTTTTTTGCCCGCCGCTTTTTCAACTGAATTAATGGCCCTGTCGTTCACCATCACATACGCAGCGCCAATCGGCAAAATACCCGCCACCTCAAACAGGCCCGAGGTCATTTTGTCATTCAGCTTTGGGCTGCTCATCAGGTCAATTACCGTGCGCAAGTGCTTGTAGGTGGGCACAGCGCCAATAGAGTCGATGCTGCCCACAAACTTGTTGAACTGCCTGCCACGCAAAGTAGAAATGGCCGCCGCATCGCATTTGCCGGTTTTAAAATCTTCGGCGGCAAGGCGTTCGTCGACATATGCTTCCAGTTCAATGTTCGCACCCCAGCCCTTGGCTGCCACTGCATAATCGCGCGCTTGCGCAAAGGCGGGACCACTGCGCCCTGCAATGTCGAAAATACACATCTTGATGTTGGAGGCTTGGGCTTGTGCCGGGAAAGCGAGGCTGGCGCCCAGCAATACGAGTGCTGCAGCTTTGGTGGTGTTCATGTCGTCTCCGGTAATTTTGGGCTTTTTTTGTAATGTTTAGCCCTTGAGGAAATTTCATTCTACAGAAGAATTAATCCACTTCATTCACTGAGAACCAGGCTGCTGCCAGTCTGTCATTGCAACTGGTGTTGGCGCAGGGGCTGATTCCCTCAAGGGCTTGAATCGGTGCGCCGCTGTGCGCTGGGCCTGCAGGAATCAAGCCGAATCCGTAGTGGTCCTGAAAGTTCAGGTGCCCGTAGTCTCTTGGCTGTTCTGTCACCACCACCAGGAACTGGTTTTCTCCGGCAGGGCCTGCGGCTTGAATGGGTTCATTGGCCGGAGGCAACGGCATAGGCTTGTTGGCTTCAATGGCCAAGGCTGGTACGCGAACATTTGGCAACAACTGAATCAGCGAGTTGTCACTGGCACGAACATACACCGCCACAAAACCCGAAACAGGGGACTCAATCTGAAAGCGCAATAGATCTTGACCAATTTTCAGTGTTGTTTGCTCCATTTGAATCGTGAGTGAAGTGTCAGCCTTGTCAATCACGGCTTGAAACGATGGGTCCAAATTGTTGGTCAGCGCCGGGCTGATTTGTATGGTGTCTGATGAAAGTACCGTTGCTGGAACAACAGCAGTCTTTTCGGTTTCAGCATTTTCCGCCAAGGGCGGAACATTCGAGTCAAAAATGAATGCCGCAATCAGTGCAGTAACAGCAACCGCAGCTGCAACCACGCTGCCTCCACGCTTCATTGACTTCGTTGAATGAAGTCGTTTGGGTGGTGCTTCCGGTTGGGGGTGGGCTACCTGATCATACAGGCTCAGAATGTCTTGTGTTTCGGTTTGCAAAGCCTGCCGAAACAGAGACATGCTGGCGGTGCGGTCTTGTGGCTGCACTGCCAGTGCATGGTCAATGGCCTTTTTTACATGCGGGCTGTAGGGCAATTCCGGTCGTTCACGCAAGGGTAGGTAGCTGTCATTCACCAGTCGCCCGACTGAAGAAGGCGGTGTTTTTCCGGTCATCAAGAAGTGAGCAACTGCTGCCAGTGCGTACACATCTGTCCAGGCACCTTGGGTCATGGAAGGCACTTCGGCATACTGCTCAATCGGTGCGTAACTCGCTTTGAGAATCACGGTGAATGGTTGCGACACACTGCCAATGGCTCGGCGCGCTGCACCAAAGTCCAGCAAGATGGGCAGGTCAGTGTTGTCTTGAATAATGATGTTCTCTGGCGAAATATCCCGGTGATAGCATTGCTGCGAATGCATTACCTCCAGTGCCTCGGTCAATACAAGCAGCCAATTCACCAGTTGTTCCTGCGCCAGCGGGGCAGCGTGGTTCTCGGCATACTGTTTCAGGTTCATGCCTTGGTACAGTGGCATCACCATGTAAGCCGTTCCGGCCATTTCCCAAAACCGGTACACCTTCACCAGCGCAGCATGGTCAAATTGTGCCAGCAGGCGAGCTTCATTGATAAAACTTCGCATGCCAGCATCAAAGGTGCTTTTATGGCGTGCCTCACGCACTTTCACAGCGCCACCCGGAATGCGTTGGGCCAATGAAGCCGGCAAATACTCTTTCAAGGCCACTTGTCGTTCAAGCATTGGATCAAGTGCTTTGTACACAATCCCGAATCCACCCACGCCAATCACATCCTGAATCTCAAATCCTTCAATCCGTGTGCCAACAGGCAGCGGTTGCTGGCCTGAATCATTGGGTATCACAGGCGCAGCCTGAATAACGGTGTTCTCGTTCATCATGGTGCGGTGCCAAGTCCAAGCAAGGTATTGAAATCTTGGCTTGCAGGCAAGCCCGCGCATTGAAGTACTGCCTTGATTGCACCGCCGTAGTCAATTTCGAACCAATGGCTTTGTGCGTCTCCGACCTGCATGGAATCTTTGCTTGCCGACTCATCCATACATAGCGCAAGAGATGCTGACTTCAATTCAAACTTGTTCAGGCACCAGTCCTCGTTCAAGGCGTCCGCGCACAAAGTGTGGGCTTGTTGAAACCACAGTGCGAGTGATTCAAAAACAAGTTTATCCAGGCTGCATGAAGGCAGTTCTTGAAGCAAAACAAATGGAAATGCCCGCCCGGCTTTGTCGACCGAGGGCATCAAGACGCCGATCGCCGCATTGTTGTGAAACTCGGGTGTCACTCGTGGGCCCCACACAAATCCGTGTACAGGCATTTGGAAATACGCGTTTGTCCACGCGTCTCCGTGTACCGCCTGGCCCTCTTGAATGGTGCTGCTCAGCCAAAGGTCAAGTGTTTCAAGTAGTCCGGCAGGCATGTTGTGGCTGCAAAAATCGCCCACACAGGGCAGTTTGCCAAACCAGCAAAGTTTTTCAGCATGGGTGTTCATAAATTGCCTGGGCAGCGGAATTGTTTTAGCTCGGTGAGCCGCAGCGGGTTGAAGGCAGAATTGGCCAGTACTTCAAACTCAAATTGTTTTCCATCCAGATTGAAAGTCGCCCTGAATTTCTCTGGTCGCTCTGTGTTCTGAATTTGAGCTGCATCGAAAAGACGGAACAGCGCCCAAGGTCCGTTGTATGTTTTGTAGTTTCCCTCTGAGGCCCGAACACGCAATGTGGTTGTCAGGAATCGAGAAGTGTGTCCCGTCCGGAAAATACCCTGATGCCTTGAGAATACCCACCTTGCCGGCCAGCAACAGATCAGGGTCCAGCTGTAGCTGATGAAAGCCGTGGTAATGCCCATGAAAGTGCGCTGTTCGAATATGAATTTCATGGTCGAAATAGCGTTCTTGCTGCTGAAAATGTTGGGGTTGGAGAAAGAGACCTTCACTCCAGATTACACGGCTGTTTTTAGTCATTTACTCACTACAGCAAACTGCGTCACGAAGAATCTCAGGCGCGCCAGCAAACGTTCAATGCAAGCACGTCGGCAAGGGGAGTTGCAACAGGCCATTTGTTGAACACGGTTTGCAAGGACAACCCCGCGTTGTCCAAAACTTTGCTCGTGATTGGTACCCTGATCACCGTTCACGAGTCAGAGCCAGAAGCCAGTGGCGGTGCGCAATCTGATTTTGATTGTCAGTTTGAAGCCATTGAGTCCAGCCAGCCTTTCAGACCCGAACGGAAATCCAGAAAACCCCAGATCAAAGGACCCCTGCCTGCCTTGGTTGTTGGCCCGGAGGGGCGAGAAATACACACCGATGAATTTGGTCGAATCAAGATTCAGTTTTACTGGGATCGCTACGGCAAACACAATCAGGACAGTTCTTGCTGGGTGCGTGTACCCTTGGGGGGAGTGAATGGGCAACCGGGTGGTTTGGCGACATTTGGCGAATCGTCTGGTTCAGGTCAGTCGGCAGGTGCCGGTGCCATTCGGGTTGAAGTTGGTGACATCAATCGTCCGGGCT
Source organism: Limnobacter sp. CACIAM 66H1 (assembly GCF_001601825.1). GTDB lineage: Bacteria > Pseudomonadota > Gammaproteobacteria > Burkholderiales > Burkholderiaceae_B > Limnobacter. The sequence continues at coordinate 18,482 of NZ_LUJK01000022.1, forward strand.
TGGGTGGTTTCCTCACAGTACTACCTTTTGAGGGAAGTAATCTGTTGCCTGGGCAAGTGGTTTACCTGGCGGGCCCGGAGCGCAAGGGCACTCAAGCGTTTTTCTACGATGGGGCACGCAGTCTGGATCGCATTCCCGTGGTTTACAACGGCAGCTTGCTGCTTTCACCCCAAGAAGCTGCCGCCTTGACGACTGCCCAAGGCGCTGTGGTCTTGGCTCGCCAGGAGCAAACCCGTTCCGTGGTTCGCACTGAAAACGTGGCTGGCAAAATTATCAATGGTGTGGTGGCGGAAGTGGGCCCGGGCAGGCCTGCAACCGAGGGCGAGGGTGGTGCAACAAAGCCGGGCACTTGTGATGCAGAAGCCTCAGGCCTAAGCTGCGCACCCTGATAATTTCGCATTAGGGACTTCCTGTGTAGCCACCACAGGGAGTCTGCCGCATACTTCGCTTTGACATTTTTAATTCAAAACCGGAGTTAGTTCATGAAAACCAAAGCCGTCTTGTCTGTAGATGACGTACAAGCCATTTTGACTGCCGCTCGTGCGGAAGCCGAAGCCAACAACTGGGGCGTAACCATTGCTGTGGCCGACGATGGTGGTCATTTGTTGGGCATGCTGCGTTTGGATGGCGCACCCCCCATGAGCGCACACATTGGCCCATCCAAGGCCAAGTCTGCTGCCATGGCCCGCAAAGACACCAAAATTCTGGAAGACGTGATCAACAACGGCCGCACTGCCTTTGTAACCGCCCCTTACGTAGACGGCTTGCTGGAAGGCGGCGTAACCATTGTGGTTGATGGCCAGGTGGTTGGCGCTGTCGGTGTTTCCGGCGTGAAATCGGATCAAGATGCACAAGTGGCGCGTGCCGGTATTGCAGCACTGAAGCTGTAATAGTTGCCATTCCTGCAGTACAGAAAACCCCGGGCATTGGCCTCGGGGCTTTTTTTATGCCGGTGCGCTCGTCTAAAATGGGCAGGTACTTACCGACACTGGAGCGCTATGAGCTATCAACCTAATCCGGTTCCCAATCAGGAAGAGTCCAACCGCACCATCGTTTTGGTGGCCTATGTGTTGGGTGCTGTGGGTATATTCACGGCGTTTATTCCAATCCTGATTGCTCTCATTATTTGTTATGTGAAGCGTGGCGAATCAGCGGGCACTATTTATTACAGCCATTACGACTGGCTTATTTCAACCTTCTGGATTGGCATGTTCTGGTTTGTGGTGGCCATGATCACCATGGTGTTTGGCGTGGGCTTTATTGTTTACGGCATTTTAAGTCTGTGGTTGCTTTACCGCTTCGTGAAGGGTTTGCTCCGGTTTAGTGAAAGGAAGGCGGTTGTTTAATCAAGCTGTAGCTGTGTTTGGCCGATTTGCTGGCGTGTGCCTGCTGCTGTTGTTGCAGGCCTGTGCGGGTTTGCAAGAAAGTGGTTCAGATACTTTGGTGCTTGAAGACGGCACCGTATTTACCGGTTTCGAAACCGAAAAACCTGAGGTTCAAAAAGCGTTGCTGGCCCAGTTTCGGGAGTGGCGCGGCACACCTTACAAATTGGGCGGCAATTCAAAGGCGGGCATTGATTGTTCGGCCTTTGTGCAACAAACTTTGGATACCCATTTCAACATCGCTGCGCCGCGAAGTACCGATCAACAAGTCACTATGGGTGCAGAGGTGAAGCGCGACGCCATGCAGGTGGGCGACCTTGTATTTTTCCGAACAGGGTACACCACCAAGCACGTGGGCTTTTACTTGGGCGATGGAAAATTTTTGCATGCCTCCACCAAGGTGGGTGTCACTATCAGCCGGCTTGATGATTTGTACTGGCGAAAAACCTTCTGGAAGGTACGCCGGGTGATGTGAAACACCCCCCAACAAAAAACCCGCCAAACTTCGGCGGGTTTTTTGATGAGCGCACAGCTGGTTTTTATCGCTGCTGGGCCAATGCTTCAATGCGCTGCTCAATGGGTGGGTGGCTGCTGAACAAAGCCATTACACCACCTTTGCCTGAAATACCGGATGCAGCCATGTTCGAGGGCAGTTCACCGGCCTGCATGCCGCCCAAACGCTTCAGGGCGGAAATCATGGGTTGCTTGTTGCCCATCAACCATGCGGCACCCGAGTCGGCGCGGAATTCACGCTGACGCGAGAAGTACATCACGATGATGGACGCCAAAATACCCAGCGTAATTTCCATCACGATCACGGTGATGAAGTAACCCATGCCTTGGCCGCTTGATTCGGAATCGTCTTTTCGCAAAAACTGATCCACCATAAAGCCCACCACGCGGGCCAGGAAGAACACAAAGGTGTTGACCACGCCTTGAATCAGCGTGAGTGTCACCATGTCGCCATTGGCAATGTGGGCCACTTCGTGTGCCAACACGGCTTCGGCTTCCTCGCGGCTCATGCTTTGCAGCAAACCAGTGCTAACCGCGACCAGTGAGTTGCTTTTGCTGGGGCCAGTGGCAAATGCGTTGGGCGCGCCTTCGTAAATGGCCACTTCTGGCATGGGAATGCCGGCTTTGTCTGCAAAGCGTTGAACCGTGCTAACCAGCCATTGCTCGGTGGCGTTGCGTGGTGTTTCAATGACTTGTGCGCCGGTGCTCCACTTGGCTACTTTTTTGCTGATCAACAGGCTGATGAATGAACCACCAAAGCCCAGTACAGCACTGAATGCCAGCAGCATGGTCAGGTTAAGCTGACCCCCGGCCATGAACTGGTTCAAGCCCAGCACATGTACGGTAATGCCCAGTACCACCATAATGGCGACGTTGGTGGCTAAAAATAAAACAATGCGTTTCATGATGCGTGTTGTCCTTTCAACAATTGCAAGGGGGTCACCTGGTGAAGGGTGTGTTTCAGTTGGCGGCGAACAGCACGTGCTGCTGATTCAACCGCCTGGTCAATTGCGCTAAGCCAATGCGGCCCGGCGCTGTCTACGATCACGGGCGCTTGCCCGTCGATACGAATTTCAATCACACAGTTGCGCTGGTCAGCCTGTTTTGCGGAGTGCCGGTCCAGTTTCACGGTGATGTTTTTAATCTGGGTCGAAAGTCGATTGATGGCCGAGCGCACGCGGCGAAGTACGTACCTGCGCAGGGTTTCATCGATCTCGGGATGCCGAGCCACAATTTCAGTTTTCATGGTTGCGTCCTCCTTTCGGGGAAATAGACAGTTGAAGTGTACGCCGGTTCAATGTAAGAATAAATGGAACAATTGCTTAATAAATATTCGAATAAATCGAAGGGTTAATGAAACTTACCGACCTGAACTTCCACCACCTGCGCTATTTCTGGATGGTGGCCAACACCGGCAGCCTGACAGCGGCGGCCGAGCGGCTTGGGCTGCGCGCGCAAACGCTTTCAAGCCAAATTACCCAGTTGGAACAAACTTTGGGGCGGGCATTGTTTCAGCCGGTGGGGCGGGGTTTGGGGCTGACCGAGGCCGGGCGAATTGCTTTGCGCTATGCCGATCAAATTTTTCAGCTGGGCGAGCAAATGGCCGAAAGCCTGGGCGACGAGCAACTGGATTACACACTGCGTTTGTCGGTGGGCATTGCCGATGCCTTGCCCAAAACAGTGTCGTTTCACATGATTGAACCCATATTGGGCATGCAGCGCCCTGTGCGGCTGGTGTGCCACGAAGGCCGGTTCGAGGCCCTGTGTTCAGAGCTTGTGCAACACAGTGTGGACGTGGTGTTGGCCGAGCGCCCCGGTGGGCAGGGCACTGCACACTTGCAGGTGGCCAAGTTGCTGACTTACCCGGTGCGAATTTTTGCGAGCCCGGATTTGAAACAGAAGTACGCCGCGAACTTTCCACAAAGCTTGCAACACGCGCCTTTCCTGATGCCATCGCGCAACAACGTGTTGCGACTGAAACTGGAACACTGGCTGGAAAGTGTGGGGGTGGAGGTGACGGTGGTGGGTGAGTTCGACGACCTCGCCTTGCTGGAAACGTTTGGCCGGGCAGGCTTGGGATTGTTTGCCGTACCCGCCATGCTGATTGAAGACGTGGTGCGCGACCACACCGTGGTGCACATGGGCGATGCACAGGGTGTGGTTGAAGATTTTTTTGCATTCACCCACCCGCGCAACTTGAACCACCCTGCCTTGAAGCTGTTGTTTGACATCAACCCCAATACAAACCCGAATCGCTCCGATTAAACGCTTGCAGTACACTGCGACCTTCCCTGTCACTTCCCAGTTATTTCCCTGTACGGCGGCCTTCTATGTTCTTGCGCATTGTTGCGGTTATTGTTCCGGTGTTTGCGGTGGTGGCCCTTGGGTATTGGTATGGACGGGTGAAAAAACCCGACATGAAATTCGCCAACCAGCTGAACATGGAAATTTTTGTACCGGCGCTGGTGTTCTCGGCTTTGGCCAGCAAGTCGTTTGAAATTGAATCGTATTGGTTGCTGGCAGTGGGTGGTGCCATTGTGGTGTTGGGTTCAGGTTTGTTGGCTTGGCCTGTGGGCCGTTTGTTGGGAATCGATAGCCGAATTTTTGTGCCTCCCATGATGTTCAACAACTCCGGCAACATGGGCTTGCCGTTGGCCATTCTGGCCTTTGGTGAGGAGGCCTTGCCCGCTGCCGTGATGCTGTTTTTGGTGGGCAATACGCTGCATTACTCGCTGGGCACCTGGATGATGAGCCCCAATGCCCGCATTTTGATGTTGTGGAAAGAGCCCGTGATTGCAGCGTCCATTGCGGGTTTGCTGGTCAGTGTGCTGAAAATTGAAGTGTGGCCCCCTTTGTATTTTGCAATCGACATGGTGGGCGATGTGTCCATTCCACTGCTGCTGTTTTCATTGGGGGTTCGCCTAACGCAAGCCGACTTTTCGGATGTAAAGCTGGGTGTCATTGGCGGTGTGCTGTGCCCACTCACCGGGCTGATTTTTGCAGCCCTGTGCGTGTGGTTGCTGCCTTTAAGCCCCGAGCACACGGCGATGCTGATTGTGTTCGGTGCCCTGCCACCGGCGGTGCTCAGTTTTGTGTTTGCTGAAAAGTACGGCCTTCAACCCCAGCGTGTAGCTTCACTGGTGATGATGGGGAACCTGATGAGCCTTATCTTCGTGCCGATGGCCCTGTATTGGGTACTGTGAGCCATTGCCCGGGCTGGGCATGCTCACCCATACCCGTTCATTTCTCGGCAGGCGCAAGGTGGCATTGGCCAGCAGGTCCGGGTATTGGGCCAGGTCAATGACCAGTCTTTCCTTTCGCGGGTCGTTGTAAACATGGCCCAGCGTGGGCCCGGTGCGCATGCCCAAGGCGGTGAATTCCGGTGTTTTCATCCATAGGCCCAAGGGCAACAATTCCATGGTGTTGTAAATTTCGCCAATTTTTTCAGTGGGCAATGTGCCCACCTGCACTTGCAGGTAGGGCCCCATTGGCGAGCGCAGCACGGTTTTGATGGCTCGCAGCTCGGTGCTTAATTGCAGTGGGGGCAGTGCGCTGCCCAAGGCAATGCGAATGGTGTTGTCGTGCAGCTTGACTGCAGCCTCTTCAATTTTGATAAAGCTGCTGAGTTTCAACCCGGCGTAATCAATCAGCGGCAGCATGGACAGGCCAAACATGCGCACTTCGGCGGGTGTAAATTCCAAGTGCTGCCTGTCGCTTGAAATAAGCAACGGGCCGCTGAGTTTGGCAGGCAACCAGAACAGCGGTATGCCAAAAATCTCGGGTTTCACTTGCAGCGAAAGCTGCAAATGAGGCTCGCCAATGGTGGTGTTTACTTGTCGGATCGGGCTGCCCTCGAAGTTGAACAATGCCTTGTTCATCAGGGTATTCATGGCGGCTTCGCTCAGCGAAATCTCGCCCACATGCACGGTTTGTTTGGCAGTTGGTAGTTGGCCAAGGTCGGTGGATTGAGTACTGGCCAACAGTTTTTCAACACGCAGTTCAATCCCCTCGCGCGACAACAGCGTGGCATGGTGCACCGCCAAGGTCACTGCCTCTTGAGCAGGATTCAAACCTTCAAGTTGGGAAATGGCAGCCTCGCCAGTGTTGAGCAAGGCCGTTTCAGCAGGGTTGAGTAGCCCTTCCTGGGCGCTGATCCACAGGGCACCGTCGGTGCGAAGCTGCACGGTGCTGGTGCTGATTACGCTGTTCAAATCATGTAGCGCGATGGGCAGGCTGCCATTGCTGATGCCTGTGACCAAGGTGGGCTGGCCAGCCAGCACCATACCCGCGGCCCGCAATTCGCCGCCGTGGGTGTACACAAAATTGGCGGGGCAATTGGCTTCACAAAAGAAACCGGGCGCCTGGCTGGCTTTGCCCAACAACACGGTGACTTCGCCTTGTCCCAGTTGCACGGCATTCAGTTCAAATGAAAGTTTGGGGGCGGGCAGCACTTGATCCAGGCGAAGCACCATGGCCTGGCCTTGCAAGGCTACGGCTTTGGACTTCATGTCGATCAGCGACTGCAACTGAATGTTGGTGGCCAGCAATGTTTTGTAAAGGGGTACGCCTGCCACCTTCAAGGTGCGCGGGGTCAGGGTAATTTCCCGTGGATTGGCCACGGAGGGGATGCCTTCCATGGTGAATGGAATCCACAAGCCCAGCCTTTTGATGTCCCCGGTAATCAGTATTCCATCGGTTTGCGTGGTCACTTGCTTGATTCGCAAGGGGGCGTCGCTGGCTTGCAGTTCTGCCTGCACGAGTGCCTGCAAAACGTTGTCGGCAATCCGAAGTTGCGCATGTTCCACATTCACGGCGTAGGCCGCCGGGTTCTCGAGGGAAACAGGCAGGTCGGGCTGCATGGCGGCAAGCGTGCCGTGCAGGCTTTGAATATTGAATTGAATGTTGTTGGCCAAGGCCAGCCGGCTGTTGCGCACTTGCACCAAGGCCTTTTCGCCGGTCGGCCAGGTGTTGGGGAGGGCAGAGCGCCAATCCTGAACCTTCTCCAGTGTATCGGCCCACGCACTGGGGGCTGCGTATACGGTGATTGCCGCAAATGCGAGGGTTGCCAACAGGCGTGCTTGACGCTTCATCACAGTCGGTAAGAGTGAATTTGGGGTGAAGTGTAGCCGGATGTGACTGTTTTTACTGGAATTGCAGTTCTAGGTGTTGTTATTTGGGTGTATAGCCCCACACCTCGTTCAGACGATTTTCCCGGCCGCAGGTGGTTTTGTAATACCGGTAGCGCAAGGGGTTTTTACGGTAAAAATCTTGGTGATATTCTTCGGCCACATAGAAGGTTTGTGCGGCCTCAACTGTGGTGTAGATGTTTTTGAATTTGCCGGTGCCCAACAGTTGTTCCTTGCTTTGTTTGGCCTCGCGGTGTTGTTGTTCGTTTAGATAGAAGATGGCTGATCGGTATTGTTCACCCACATCGCAGAATTGCCGGTTTTCAACGGTAGGGTCAATGTTGGTCCAAAAGGCTTTCAACAGGTTGCTGTAGCTGATTTGCCTGGGGTCGTAGTGCACCCGCACCACTTCCACATGGCCGGTGTTGCCTTGGCTCACCTGCTCATAGGTGGGGGCTGAGGTTCGCCCGCCGGTGTAGCCTGATTCAACCGATTTCACTCCCCCGATTTTCTCGAATGCCTCTTCCATGCACCAAAAGCAGCCGCCTCCGAAAATGGCCTGTTCCAGTTGTTGGGCCTGTGCAAGGGGCAGAAAGCCGGATAGCCCCAACAACAAAGTTGCAGTGTTACGCGACCAAACTACCCAAGCCATGCAAGTACTCCTTGTGCAACATTCAAACGGATTGTGGAACCAACCACGGTTTTGCTTTCAATCAGACCGGCTTTTTGAAATAATGTTCACCCCTTGCCAGAAATATCAGTGAAATCATGAGTTTGTTGCCACACGAGTTGGAATTGCTAGCCCCCGCACGCGACGTTGAGATTGGTCGTCAGGCGATTCTGCACGGCGCAGACGCGGTTTACCTGGGTGGACCCGTGTTTGGTGCACGGGCCAATGCAGCCAATTCGGTGGCAGACATTGCAAAGCTGGTGGAGTTTGCCCACCGCTACCACGCACGTATTTTCACCACCATCAACACCATTCTTCACGATGCAGAGCTTGAAGAAGCCCGCAAACTGGTGTGGCAGTTGTACGACGCAGGTGTGGATGCATTGATTATTCAGGACATGGGTTTGCTCGAGATGGACTTGCCGCCCATTCAACTGCACGCCAGCACACAGTGCGATATTCGCACCGTTGAAAAAGCAAAATTTTTTGGCGGACAGTGGGTTTTCCCAGTTGGTATTGGCGCGCGAGTTGACGGTTGACGAAATCCGGGCGGTGCATGCTTCGGTGGGTAATACGGCTACCATCGAGTATTTCATTCACGGTGCATTGTGTGTGGCATTTTCAGGGCAGTGTTATATCAGCCACGCTGAAACAGGCCGTAGTGCCAATCGGGGCGATTGTTCGCAGGCCTGTCGCCTGCCTTACACGCTGACCGATCAAAGCGGTGCTGTAGTGGCCTTTGACAAACATTTGCTCTCGATGAAAGACAACAACCAGAGCGGCAACCTGGAGCACCTGATTGATGCGGGTGTGCGTTCTTTCAAAATTGAAGGGCGCTACAAAGACATGGCCTATGTGAAAAACATCACGGCCCACTACCGTATTTTGCTGGATGAAATCATGGAGCAGCGCGGCGAGTTTACCCGCGCCTCCAGCGGCACTACGCGTCATTATTTCAGGCCCGACCCTGACCGCAACTTTCATCGGGGCTCTACCGATTACTTTGCCAGTGGCCGGAAAATTGACATTGGCGCATTCGACTCGCCCAAATTTATCGGTCAGCCGATTGGCCATGTGGTGGCTGTGAATGACAAAAGCATCGATATACAAACCAGCGACGAACTGAACAACGGCGATGGCTTGAACTTCATGCGAAAGCGTGAGGTGGTGGGTTTGCATGTGAACCGGGCCGAGAAGTTGAACAACAAAGGTGATGGCCAAGTGGTGTACAGGGTGTTTCCCAAAGACCCGGTGAATAGTTATGGCGGACTGAAGGCCGGTTTGCCCATGCACCGCAACCGCGACCACGCTTGGGACATGGCGCTGACCAAGGAGAGCGCCGAGCGGCGAATTGGTGTGTGGTTGACCCTGACAGAGTGGATGGAAGGCGATTTGTTGAAGGGCTTGCAGTTGAGCCTCACCGACGAAGATGGAATTACCACCACCGCGCGAGTTGACATGAATTTGGAGTTGGCCAAGCAGCCTGAGACTGCTGTGGACAGCATTAAAACCCACCTGGGCAAGTTAGGCAGCACCGATTACTCCGCTTTGGGCCTGAACGTGCATTTAAGCCAGCCCTGGTTTGTGCCCGCCAGTACCTTGAATGGCATGCGCCGCGAGGCGATTGACGCCTTGAATGCCGCGCGAATTGCGGCTTGGCAACGCCCGCCGCGCAAGGAGCCGGTGCAGCCTTACGTGGAATACCCGGAAAAGTCACTGAGCTTCCTGGCCAATGTTTACAACGACAAAGCCCGCGAATTTTACAAAAAACATGGTGTGCAGATGATTGCTGCTGCTTATGAGGCGCATGAGGAGGCTGGTGAAGTTCCTGTCATGATCACCAAGCATTGTCTGCGATTTTCGTTTAATTTGTGCCCAAAACAGGCCAAAGGTGTAAAAGGTGTTCAGGGCCAGGTGAAAGCGGAGCCCATGGTGTTGGTCAATGGCGATCAAAAGTACACCCTGAAATTCGATTGCAAACCCTGTGAAATGCACATCATGGGTAAAATGCGCAAGGATATTTTCAATAGCCCACCCCCGTCGGTGGTGCCAATTACGTTCATGAAACGCAAGCCTGTTTGAATTAAAACAACGTTTCCGACCCGTGATATTCGATTTCACGGGTACGTCAAATTTTTGTCATTTATTTGTCATAATGCGCGGGTAACCTTGTCAGTCTGCGCGAAACCTTCTGCTGGATTAAACACTTACCAACATGTCTGATACCTCGACGATCAAGGCCCCGACCAAGCGGGGCGACGCCATATTCGCCGTGTTAACCAGTGGGGCGTCCATTTTCACGCTGCTGATGCTGGGTGGCATCATTGCATCGCTGGTTGTGGCCTCATGGCCCACCATCACTGCTTTTGGTTTCGATTTCCTGTTCACCGCCAACTGGGATCCCCCCATTGACGAGTACGGCGCTTTGGTGCCGATTTACGGCACCTTGGTGACTTCGTTCATCGCCCTGATCATCGCTGTGCCTATCAGTTTTGGTATTGCACTGTTTCTGACTGAACTGTCTCCACCCTGGTTGCGCCGCCCATTGGGTACGGCGATTGAATTGTTGGCCGCTGTTCCTTCTATCGTGTATGGCATGTGGGGTCTGCTGGTATTTGCTCCAATTTTTGCGAAGTACGTGCAGGTGCCTTTGAACGCCACCATTGGCCAGGTGCCGGTGATTGGCGCATTGTTCTCTGGCCCGCCCATTGGTATCGGCTTGCTGACCGCTGGTGTCGTGCTTGCCATCATGATCATTCCTTACATTGCGGCCGTGATGCGCGATGTGTTTGAAGTGACCCCGGTGATGTTGAAAGAGGCCGGCTACGGCATGGGTTGTACCACCTGGGAAGTGGTGTGGAAAATTGTATTGCCCCACACGAAAGTGGGTGTGATTGGCGGCATCATGCTGGGCCTTGGACGCGCTCTGGGTGAAACCATGGCCGTCACGTTTGTGATTGGTAACACCAACTACCTGAACGATATTTCGCTGTTCTCGCCGGGCAACAGCATTACGTCAGCGCTGGCGAACGAGTTTGCCGAAGCGGACGCAGGCTTGCACACATCGGCCTTGATGGAGTTGGGCTTGGTGTTGTTCTTGATCACGTTTATTGTGTTGGTCGCTTCGAAGTTGCTGTTGGCCAAGCTGTCGAGCAACGGGAGATAAAACATGAGCAGCATTTACACCGATCCGACATCAGTGCCCAAGGACAACGTAGTGACCACAGTGGCCACTGACGAGAAGATGCGCCTCAAGATGCAGTCCAAGCGCAAGCTGGTGAATACCGTTGCCTTGACTTTGTCGCTGGCTGCGATGGCCTTTGGACTGTTTTGGTTGATCTGGATTTTGTACACCACGGTGACCTTGGGTGTGAGCGGATTGTCGGCCCAATTGTTTACTGAAATGACTCCTCCGCCCAATGCAGAAGGCGGTGGCTTGGCCAACGCCATTACCGGAACTTTGCTGATGGTGGGTTTTGCCACACTGTTTGCTACCCCGTTGGGTATTCTGGCGGGTGTTCATTTGGCTGAATCCAGAAAAGACAACAAACTGGCGATCTCCGTGCGCTTTTTTAATGACATTTTGTTGTCTGCGCCGTCCATTGTGATTGGTTTGTTTGTGTATGCCGTAATGGTGCGACCCATGGGGAATTTTTCAGCTTGGGCGGGTGTGGTTGCCTTGGGTTTGATTCAAATTCCGATTGTGATTCGCACCACCGAGAACATGTTGCGCCTGGTGCCGGATGCTCTGCGTGAAGCCGCCTTCGCCTTGGGCACGCCCAAATGGAAGATGGTCATGGCCATTACCGTGAAGGCCAGCTATGCAGGCATTTTGACGGGCGTTTTGTTGGGTGTGGCGCGTATTGCCGGTGAAACTGCACCGTTGTTGTTTACAGCACTGTCTAACCAGTTCTGGAACACCGACATGATGAAGCCCATGGCGAACCTGCCCGTGATTATTTTCAACTTCGCGCTCAGTCCATTCACAAACTGGCAGGAACTGGCATGGGCTGGCGTTTTCCTGATTACCGCGGGTGTGTTGGTGTTGAACATCATTGCGCGCTCGCTACTAAAGAACTCGAAATAACTGACCTTTGAAGGCCAAGAATATGTCCACGATTGACGTTGAAGAAAAGATCAAACTTGAGGTGAAGAACCTGAATTTTTATTACGGTTCGTTTCATGCGTTGAAGTCGGTTAATTTGAGTATTCCTGAAAAGAAGGTGACCGCGTTTATCGGACCTTCCGGTTGTGGCAAGTCCACTTTGCTGCGTGTGTTCAACAAGATGTATGCCTTGTACCCGGAGCAGCGTGCTGAAGGGCAGATCTTGATGGACGGCGAAGATTTGCTAACCAGCAAGAAAGACATCGCCTTGATCCGCTCGAAGATTGGCATGGTTTTCCAAAAGCCCACGCCGTTCCCGATGTCGATTTACGAAAACATCGCATTTGGTGTGCGCCTGTTTGAGAAATTGTCCAAGGGTGAGATGGAAGAGCGCGTGGAATGGGCGCTGACCAAGGCTGCCCTGTGGAAGGAAGTCAAAGACAAATTGCACCAAAGCGGCAACGGTTTGTCGGGTGGCCAGCAGCAGCGTTTGTGCATCGCCCGTGGCATTGCGATCAAGCCTGAAATTTTGCTGTTGGATGAACCCTGTTCAGCACTGGACCCCATTTCAACTGCCAGCATTGAAGAGTTGATCACCGAGCTGAAGGAAGACTACACCGTGGTGATTGTGACTCACAACATGCAACAGGCTGCCCGCGTTTCTGATTACACGGCCTACATGTACCTGGGTGAGTTGATTGAGTTTGGCGTGACTGATCAAATTTTCCTGAAACCCAAGAAGCAAGAAACCGAAAATTACATTACAGGTCGCTTCGGTTGATGAACTTCCCAGCCTTTGGTTGATGTTCGGCTGTCAGTAAGTATTTGAATTGATTTATGAAAAACCACACATGGGTTAGCCAAGTGTGGTTTTTTGACATTTATGTTTATGCCTTATATTTGTCATGATTCTGAAATATTTGTAGGGCACTATGACCGTACTTTAATAAGTGAGGTGAAAAATGTTCAACATCAAAACAATCGCTACAGCGATTTCCGCAGGTGCCTTGGCCCTGAGCATGACTTCCGTGAACGCCGCTGAAATTACTGGTGCTGGCGCTTCATTCCCCGCTCCGATTTACTCCAAGTGGGCCGATGCCTACAACAAGGAAACCGGCAACAAAGTGAATTACCAGTCCATCGGTTCCGGTGGTGGTATCAAGCAGATTTCCGCAAAAACTGTAGATTTCGGTGCCTCCGACATGCCGTTGAAGCCTGAAGACCTGAAAGAAAAGGGTTTGATGCAGTTCCCAACCGTGATCGGTGGTGTTGTACCCGTAGTGAACCTGCAGGGCGTGGCCCCAGGCCAGATGAAATTGTCCGCTGAAGTGCTGGCCAACATTTACCTGAACAAGATTACCAAGTGGAACGACAAGGCAATTGTTGACCTGAACCCAGGTGTGAAGCTGCCAGACATGGACATCAGCGTGATTCGTCGTGCCGATGGTTCAGGTACAACCTTCATTTTCACCAACTACCTGAGCAAGGTTAGCGCTGACTGGAAGAGCACTGTTGGCGAAGGTACAGCGGTAAAGTGGCCTGTTGGCTTGGGTGGTAAGGGTAACGAAGGTGTATCCGCTTTCGTACAGCGCGTACCAGGCTCTATCGGTTATGTTGAGTATGCGTACGCCAAGCAGAACAAATTGACACACACTCAGTTGAACAATGCTGAAGGCGTGTTTGTACAGCCTTCTGAAGAGTCATTCAAAGCTGCTGCGGCAGGTGCTTCATGGTCTAACAGCTTCTACGAAATTCTGACTCAGCAGCCTGGCAAAGCCGCATGGCCCATCACTGGCGCAACTTTCATCCTGTTCCACACTGAACAGGCTGACGCTGCCAAGGCTTCTGAAGTGTTGAAGTTCTTCAAATGGGCCTACGCCAAAGGCGACAAGCTGAGCTCTGACCTGGACTATGTTCCACTGCCAGACGAAACAGTGAAGAAGATTGAAGCCGCCTGGAAGACAGTCAAAGCAACTGACGGCAAGACAATCGTGATGAAGTAAATATCAAGTTGGCTTGATTGGAAAAGGGGTCCTTCGGGACCCTTTTTCTTTTTGAATGTCAGAAAAGTTGGGATTGAGCGGGGGTAGTTTGAAGGTTACGATACATTGCAATAAAAAATGTTGTTGTAATGTTTTGCCACCGAGGCCGCTGTAATGACTTTGCCAGACTATCAACAATGGACCACGCTGCTGTATGTGGTCGCCATTCCTTACTTTTTTGCGGCCATGGCCATTGAAGGCTGGACCATGCGCAAAAAGCCTCAGGGCTTTTATGCTGGCTATGAGCTGAAAGACTCCTTGTGTTCGATTGCCATGGGCGCTTTGAAGCTGGTGACCATGGGGCTGAGTGTGTTTTGGGCCTACCCCATCATGCTTTGGCTGTTTGAATACCGGGTGATGGATTGGAACATCTCCACCTGGTGGTTCATCCCCGTGTTGTTGCTGGCTGATGACTTTTGTTATTACTGGTACCATCGCGTGGCCCACCGTTGCGCAGCATTTTGGGCAGAGCATTCCAATCACCACACCAGCGAGCGCTACAACCTGAGTACCGCATTACGCCAGTCAGTGTTGGGCCCCTTTTATACTTTTGTATTCTGGTTGCCTTTGCCCCTGCTGGGCATGGACCCTTTGGTGGTGACTTTTGCACACACGGTAAATTTGCTCTACCAGTACTGGATACACACTGAAACCTTCGAGGTGCATGGCTGGTTTGAAAAAGTGTTCAACTGCCCGCAGCATCACCGCTTGCACCATGCCAAGAATGAGGAGTACCACGACTGCAATTACGGCGGAATTTTGATTGTGTGGGATCGCTGGTTTGGTACTTACCGTGAATTCGTGCCGGGAGTGAAGCCAGTTTACGGCACACTGACCCCGGTGTTAACCACCAACCCGCTGAAGCAGGCGGTGGCCGGTTGGGGGCATTTGATTGGGAAAATGAAGGCAGCACCCGATTTCAAGAACCGGGTGCTTTGCTTGATCAAGCCGCCGGGTTGGGTGCCTGAGAAGTAACAGTCGAATTGTTTGAGCCGAAGGCCTTGTACAAAACCAAGGCCAACAGGCCGCCAATTACCTCAAACACCATGTAAGCGGGTACGTCGCCCGGTGCAATGCCGGCAAAGCTGTTGGAGAACTGCCTGCCAAAAGCGGCGGCGGGGTTGGCAAAAGAGGTACTGGAGGTGAACCAATAGGCCGCGCCGATGTAACAGGCCACCATGCCAGAAACCCGTTCTGCCTTGGCCATGAGAATGACCAGCAACAGCCCCGCAGTGGCCACAATTTCACCGGTCCAGATTCCCCAACCTGTACGAGCTTTTTCAGAGAACTGAAGGAGCTGCATATCGAACATTTGGTGAACCAGAATGGCACCGAAAAAGGCGCCAGCCAGTTGCACGATGATGTAGGGCAACAGTTCAGAACCCGGTTGGCGTTTCAGCAACACCATGGTGAGTGTGACGACGGGGTTGAAGTGCGCACCGCTGATGGGGCCAAATACTTCAATCAAAATGTAAAGGCCGAACACGGTGGCCAAGGTGTTGGCGATCAATGCCACGCCGTTGTTGCCCTCGGACAGGTTTTCGGCCATGACGCCCGAGCCAATCACGATGGCTAGCAGCAGTAGGGTACCCAAGAATTCAGCACCCAAGCGTTTGGATAAGGAGTACATATTGATTTAGCTCCGTGCGATGGCGGCCAGTGCGGTGTTCAGTTCTGCGGTGCTCATGGTGCTCAAAGGCAGCTGGATGAGTTGCATCATCTTGAAGCTGATGGCCTGCCTTGTCAGCTCGAACGCGCGAGGCTTGTTTTCCTCAAGCTCATTGGATGGGTCGGGGTAGCCCCAGTGGGTTTTCACTGGACTACCGGGCCAATAGGGGCATTGCTCGGCGGCCGCGCTGTCGCACACGGTGATCACAATGTCGATTTTTGGTGCACCGGGCTCGGTAAACACATCCCAGCTTTTGCTGGTGTATTGGCTGGTGTCGATGCCGACATTGGCCAAGGCTTGCAGGGCGTATGGGTTCACGCGACCACTGGGCGCGCTGCCAGCGCTGAAGGCCTTGATGTCTTTGCCGTACTGCCGGGCGAGGTGATTCAGCATGCCCTCGGACAGCACACTGCGTGCAGAATTGTGGGTACAAAGAATGAGTACGTTGGTGCTCATGAAGATACTTTTCCTATTTGTTCGACTTCGTGTTGAATAGCCAGTTTTTCAAGTTTTGCAATGGGCAGGGCCAGCATCAGTTCAATACGCTTGCGAAGCAGCAGGCCCACATTGCGGAATTCATGCAAGATGTGTTCATGGCTGCCTTCGGCTTTGGCTGGGTCGGGCGCACCCCAATGCGCCAAGATTGGCTGACCCGGCCAGCCGGAAAACTTCCAGCAGAATAGGCCTTGAACTGACCACGGCCCAGCTGGTTCAGAATGGCTTCTGCAAAAATGGAGCGGGCTGAATTGCCCGTACAAATGAACAGCACGTTGAATGTTTTGTCACTCATGGTGAGCCTCGTTGTGGTGTGGTGCAGTAACAGGTGTGCAGCTTTGACCTTGGCAACAGTTCTCGGTGAGGTAGGCGATGACGCCATTCATATGGGCAAACTGAGCGCTGTAGATCAGATTGCGTCCGTCACGAATGGGTTGAACCAAACCGGCGTTGCTCAGTTCTTTCAGGTGAAATGACAGGGTGGCTGCCGGTATGTCCAGCCGCTCGCAAAGTTGCCCCGGTGTAAGGCCCGAAGGGCCGGTGACCACCAAGGCTCGGAATACCCGCAAACGCGAGCTGTGTGAGAGGGCGGCCAATGCTTTGATGATGTCGTTTTCTTCCATAGTTCGATAATAATGGAAATATCGAATTGTTTTATGAAAGTTGTGTGACAAATGCACAAAAGAAAAGGTGATTTAAAGCGCCTGGTCCATGCCAGCTGGGTTGGTTCAGGCCGCTTTCCGGACAGTTGAGCCTTTGAGGGTCGTGTTTCGCGGTCGACGGGTTTTGGGAAGAGGCGCTTCCACTTGTGAGTGACCACGTAGCCAATCTGCTGCTTTGGCCCACACATGTTCGCGAGCCTGACTGCCTAAAATAACGCCCATATGCCCGCCGGGTGCAAGCAAGAATGATTTGTCTTTTGATGAGACGAGCTTCAGGCTTTTCTTGGCCATGCTGCCTGGCACCAAATGGTCGGTTTCGCCTGCAAACACCAGCATATTGGCGGTGATGTTCCCCAGGTCCGAGAATTTGTCACCAATCTTGACCTTGCCCTGCGCCAGTTTGTTGTCCACCGCAAAACGGACCATGAAGTCGCGCAACACGCCGCCTGGGTACAACATCATGTTGTTCAGGTAGTCGGCTGTGGTGGTGTGTTGTTCAACGAAATCGCGGTCGTTCAGGCGGGTCAGCAGGTCCCAGTAGGTGGTGATGCTGGCCACTGGTGCAGTGAGTTTGAACCCCAGGCTGACCATCCAGCCGGGTGGGCTGAACAGGGCAGGGTTAATGCGATCCAGCCTGAATTCGCTGTACTTGCGAATAAAACGGGCAGTGACATTCAGGGTGTTGGAGGCCACAGCCATGATGTTTTTGCCGTCGCGCAGGTCGATCGGGCTGGCCACAGTGACCAGGTTGCGGATGTGTTTGTCGTGCCCATAACCGGCATACAGCAAACAGAGCAAACCGCCCATGCACCACCCGAACAGGGAAATGTCTCTGGAGCCACTGTGTTCGCGCACGGCCTGAAGTGCTTGGCCCATCATGTCGTGGCTGTAGTCAAACAAACCCAGATGACCGTCTTTGCGCTCTGGTTTGCCCCAGTCCACCAAATAAACACGGAAGCCGGCTTCAACCATGGCTTTCACCAGGCTGCGGTCGGGCATCAGGTCGAATGTTTCGGTGGTAACTCCCAAAGGGGGCACCAGCACCAAGGGCACCGCATGTTGACGATTCGTTGAAGTCTCGATTTCGCCTTCAGCCAGGCTTGCGCCTGGTGTGGCTGCAGCCGGTGCGTAATAGCGCACGCGCATGGGCAGGTGTTCAGCAATGACCTCATATTCAGTTTTGCCCGACTGAATCAGGATTTCCTTGCGAAAAAACCAATCCGCCGCATTGGTCGCGGTATTGACGGCCAACTCATTGATTTTCAGGGCGGTTTTGAATAGTTTTTTCACGGTTGCTGCGGTGCAATGTTGAGATGTTCGAAGTTTATACGCACAGTGGGGCGTTTCGGATGAGGGTTTACTCTAAATACAGATTTCTGACCCCAACTTGAAGGTATGCCGCTGCTGTCTGTAGCCTACTCGGCATGTGTTACTTGTGCCGCACTGAACTGGTGATTTAAGAGCTGAACCTGAAGGGTCACCGCTGCCCGAAAACTTGGCATTTCGGCTTGTCGTCTTGAGCCTGCACTAAGCCAAGCCCTCCAAAAGTCACGGTCGGGTCTTGGCTTTCGCGCCAGGGCGCGATCGTTGGTCTCGGCGCGCCAAGCCGGCAAGTTTTCTGACTGGTCATCGTGCGACCCATTGCAAGTTCAGCTCCCCGTACTCCCGTGCAGCGCTTCGCCATCACCGGGCAACTCGCAGCTGTGTTCAACGCCCAATCGGCGGCGGTGTTTCGATCGCTTCGCCTTCAAGAAAACCTGCCCGTTTGAATTCACCCGCCACGCTCGGCCATGGGCCGGCACCGAGACTCGGCCCGCCCTTTTGCCGAGCGAGGTGAGTCAGGGTGAATATCAAAAAGGGAAATACAGGTTTTCTGGCGAGAGATCGGAACCCAAGCCGATCGGGCGATTAAGAAAGAAGCTGCGGGACAGCTGAGCCCAAGCCGATTGGGCCAAGCAAACCAGTAAGAGAGCAATCAGCCTTCCATGCTCGCCCAAAGCCCGCTCCAGATCCGCATGCCGGCTTGGTCCACTTCGTCCACTGCGCCTAAAAACCGCTCACGGGCCTGAACATTGACCCATTCTGCGGGCAAGAACGGGTCGTACACCACATGCTTGATTGCGGTGCCGCCCAACAAGAATGATTCACGGGCGGCGACTTCAGGTTCCAGCGTACCGGAGCGGTCAAGCCAGGTGCGCATTTTCTTTTCCAATTGTGCGTAGTTGGATTCCAGTTCACGTGGGTTCCACAAAGTAGCAATTCGGCGCTGAAGCTCGGAGTCAAAATCACGAGCCTCGAACACCGGCGCGTCTTTCTCCAAACCCAGTTTGTACAATCGATCACGCACACTTTGCAGTGTGTCTTCAATGTTGTTGGGGCGAATGAACAGGTGTTCATTCAATGGTTGAAAGCCCAGCATCAGCAAGGCACGGGCGCGTGCTCGCTGCTGTTTGGCCTCACTGCGCGAGAGCTTGTCGGCTTGTACCACAATGTAGCTGCCATCCCAAGGGCGAACCCGTGTGCTTCGGGTGCGCCAGGCGGCTACATCGTCTGCCAGCGTGTGTGCGTCGTCGGTGAGTTGGTACAGGGCGCGGCCTGCTGATTCGATCAGGCCTTCAGCCGAGAGCCGCACTAGCGCCACACGTGTGTTGTTCACGCTGATGTCAAAAATGCCGCAGGCGGCGATGGCCTGTTTGGCTGAAAGGGGTCGACCTTTGGAGGCAAGCAACAGGTCGAGAATGAGGCTTTTGGCGGTGGGTTTGCGCACGGCGTACTTGTTCTTCTAAGGCAAACCTGAAGTGTATGCAAGGCAGGCCCGGCACGCAAATTTGGTGGCTTGTTTGTGCGATGATTGCCTCACCCAGAATAAGGAGACGAAATGATCAGGGCATGGATTTCCCGGACGGCTGAGCAAGCGCAGGCCGAGATGGAAACTCTCGATGAGTCTGAGTTTGCCGGGCAGGATGTTGTGCTGAAGCTGCATTACAGTTGCCTGAACTACAAAGATGCGTTGGCGCTTACCCACACCGCGCCGATTGCGCGCAAGTACCCCATGGTGCATGGCATTGATGCGGTGGGCGAGGTGATTGAATCGAATTCAGACCAGTGGCCGGTGGGCACAGTGTGCCAGGTGAATGATTGGGGCTTGGGTGAAACGCATTGGGGCGGGCTGGCCGAGCGTGCCAGTGTGCCGGCACAGTGGATTTCACCGATTCCGCAAGGGCGAAGCGCCAGGTGGGCGGCTGCACTGGGTACGGCTGGCTACACTGCCGCCTTGTGTGTCATGGCTTTGCAAGATCACCCGGTGAAACCGGAAGACGGCCCCGTGCTGGTGACCGGGGTCAGCGGCGGCGTGGGCACGGTGGCATGTTTGCTATTGCAGCATTTGGGTTACGAGGTGGTGGGTTTGACAGGTTCAATCGATGCCATGGGTGAGCCTGTGTCCGAATCTGCGGCCAAACACTTTGAACGATTGCGGTTGGGTTCAACCCACCTGATTCATCGTGAGTCCATGTCGCGTCCTGGCAAGCCTTTGCAAAAAGAACAATTCGCGGCGGTGGTTGACAGTGTGGGCAGCCACACCTTGGTGAATGCCTGTGCTCAAACCCGATACGGTGGTGTGGTTGCCGCATGTGGCTTGGCGCAGGGCATGGATTTTCAGGGCAGCGTGGCACCTTTCATTTTGAGGGGTATTACCTTGCGTGGCATTAACTGTGTGTACCGTACCCATGCTGAGCGGGACCGCGCCTGGCGCATGTTGGCGCAGGCCTTGAATGAATATGATCTGGATTTCATGATCAAGGAAGTGCGTCTTGCCCAGGCCCTTGACAGTGCGCGCCTTGTGTTGGCCAATCAATTGCAGGGGCGTGTGGTGGTGAACTGTGCCTGAAAACCGGGCTTGGGCTTTGCCGTACCTGGCCCTGGTATTGAATGCATTGGTGTGGGGTGTGTCTTGGTGGCCGCTGCGCGAATTGCAGGGTGAGGGTTTACACCCGTTGTGGTCCTCTGCATTCACTTACCTGCTGGGTGCGGTGGCCATGTTGTGTTTCATGCCCCGGGTGTGGAGCGAGTTTGTACGTCACAAAGCGTTGTGGCTGCTGGCCCTGGCGGCTGGCACCACCATGGTGGGCTTTAATTGGGGCGTGTCGATTGGTGAAGTGATCCGGGTGGTGTTGTTGTTCTACCTGATGCCAATTTGGGCGGTGTTGATTGCGCGTGTTGCCCTGAATGAGCCGATAACCCTGAGGCCTTGCTGCGTGTGGGTTTGGCTTTCGCTGGTGCAGTGCTGGTGTTAAGCCCCAATGGTAGCTTGGGTTTCCCGGTGCCTTCAAACTTGGCGGAATGGCTGGGTTTAATGGGTGGCGCAGCATTTGCCCTGAACAACATCATGTTGCGGCATCAGGCTGCGCGCACCGCGCAGGCGCGTTTGTTCGCCATGTTTGTAGGTGGCATTGTTGCGCCAAGCGCGGTGGCCGCTTTTTTGACCCTGTTGCTGGGCGACGGGAACGGTTTTGTTCAGTGGCCTGTGTTGCCAGGGCTGTACGGTGGTGTGGTGTTGTTGGGGTTCGCAGCCACTTTGCTGGTGGCTAACTATGGTTTGCAGTATGGTGCATCGCGATTGCCGGCCAATGTGACCTCGGTGGTGATGTTGTCAGAGGTGGTGTTTGCTACGTTGTCCGCTATATTGCTGACCAACGAAGTGCTGACGCTGCAGGTTGGAATTGGCGGGTCCATGATTTTGCTGGCGGCCGCTTTAAGCGCGCTTGAAAACCAGGACACGCATTGATTGGGAGGAGAAACATGAATCATTTGTTCAAGGTGGCCTTGGCCACGGCGGCGTCTACATTGCGTGGCTGGCAGGGCATGGTGGTGACTGAGCCTGCAGCGGTTCAGCCTGAAAAACCGTTGAAACTATACGAGTTCGAAAGCTGCCCCTACTGCCGCTTGGTGCGTGAAACCCTCACGGAGCTGGCGCTGGACGCTGACATTTACCCCTGCCCCAAGGGTGGAACGCGGTTTCGTGCGGACGTGCTGGAGTTGGGTGGCAAGGCCCAGTTTCCTTTTTTGGTGGACGACAACACTGGCGTGAAGTTGTATGAGTCAGCCGACATAATCGAGTACCTGTACACCACCTATGCCAAGCGGGCAGTGCCGTTGCGCGTGAAGGCTGCGTTGCCGCAGGCGGTGTCCAGCCTGGCCAATTCGGCTTTGGGTTTGGGTGCGGGTACCAAGGTTCGTGCATCGAAAAAGCCTGAGCAAATGTTGACGTTGTACAGTTTTGAAGCATCGCCATTTTGCAGGCCAGTGCGCGAAGTGTTGTGCGAGCTGGAGATTCCTTACCACTTGGTGAATCTGGGCAAGGAGCAGTTTGCGGACATGGGGGTGAATGGCGTGCATGCTGCCGTTGGCGAATACAACCCGGTGAAGGGTGGTAAACGCGAGCAGTTCATGGCCAAAACCAACAAGATGATGGTGCCGTACCTGGAAGATCCGAACACGGGCAAAGCCATGTTCGAATCCAAAGCGATTGTGGAGTACCTGCTGGAAACCTATGGCGGGTGAGGTTTATTTCGGGATGAAGAACATCACGGTCTCTGTCCAGCCTTCGGTGTAGTGGCGCAAATACACGTTGTAGTCGTTGCGTACACCGAGAATGATTTCAGGCACTTGCCAGAAATGGGCGGGGTCGTGGTACACCGCCACGGCTAGTTTGGGGTGGTCTTCCTGAATATGCCACTTCATGCCTTCTAGTGCTTTGGGTTCTGCACCTTCCAGGTCAAGCTTGATGAAGCTCACCGATTCTGTGACCCGATTGTCGAGTGCATCCACTTCGATTTTTACACGGCCTGTTTCCGAAATTTTGCTGGCCGAGCCTGCATCTGCATCAAATGACAGAGTTTGCTTTGCATCAAACAAACCCACTGGATGGTAGTGAATGTCGCGGTGCTGGGCCAGTTTGCTTTTGGCCTTTCCAAGAGTGGTTTCAGTGGGCTCGAAAAAGTGCACACCACCATACTGCGGGCATCGCTTGATGAATTCTTCAGTGGTGTAGCCGTCAAAGCCGCCACCATCCACAAAAACCTCGCCTGGTGAAAATTTTACAAAGGGTTCGAAATATTGCTGGTCGGCTGTGTAGTCGAAAAACCGCATGGCACGCAGGTTGGCGTTCAGGCGAAACTCCATAACCCGGTTAAAGACTTCCCGCGATTCCTGATCGGTGAACAGGTCGCGCACCCATTCAAATTTTTCGGGGTGGGCTGCGTATTCTTTTTGGGTGTCTGCCAGGGCTTGCACTTGCGGCAGCAGAAAATGACTGGCGTCAGCCACTGCAAAGTAATCCATCGACACCACACCATTGAGGCGCAGCAGTTTGTTCATGGCGGTTTTTGGGGCGCGCCTGTGTCACGGTTGAAATCACCATGCTGCCAGCGGGCACCTGGCTTAATTTCAAGACAGGTTTGCCGCGATACTCGGTGGCGGTGGTGTATTCGTCAATAAAGCCGTCGAGGTTTGTACGGCTGGCCACTGCATCAGCAAACTCGTTAATGCCCAGCACATAGCGTTTCTGGGTGGTGTTGCCAAAAAATTCCGCATGAAAGGCGGCGGCGTGGGCTTTTTGACTGAGTTGTTTCATGGCGAGGCACGTAAAAGGTGACGATGAAACCAGTCTAAAGACATCGTTGACGGCGGTAGCTTCGGAAAAGCGAGGGAAAACAGGTGCTTATGGGTTGTTTAGCTCAAGCTGGGTCGTCATGCCGGGTGGGGGCTAGACTGGTATTTCCACATTCGATTACCCTGATGGCCTCATTGACAATTTTTTGGCTCGCAGGATCTGCTTATGCATTTAAATGACGTGGAATATGCCGGATTTTGGATTCGGCTAGGAGCAACCGTGGTGGATATGATCCTAATCACTGTTATCACGGCTCCGGTGCTGTATCTGATGTACGGCTCAGTCTATGGCGATGCGAATAATCCGGAAATTTACAGGGGAATGGGAGAGGTAGTCGTATCTTGGATCGCCCCTGCGATCGCCACCATACTTTTTTGGATATACCGCCAGGCCACACCTGGCAAAATGTTGTTTGCACTCAAAGTAATCGATGCTGAAACTGGCGCTACCTTGAAGCTGGGGCAGGCGATTGGTCGATATTTTGCTTACTATATTTCTTTCCTTCCACTTGGTTTGGGTGTCATTTGGATCGTGTTTGATTCGAAAAAGCGGTCTTGGCACGACAAGCTTGCCAATACTGTGGTGATCAGAGACGATCGTTTGTAACCTGTTACCTTGCTAATCCAATTACCTTCTGTCCCAAGTGCCCATCAACCAGTCCATGATGGGGTAGGTGATATTGAAATTCTTGTGCGCCATGATCCGCTGGTCGTGGTGCGTGGTGTGCAGGCGCGCAAAGCGTGTGAATCCGGGAATGCGATGCACCCAGTGATCTTCTTTCAAGTGGTACGACAGGTGCAGCAGTTCATAGTTGAGGTAATAGGCCATGCCGGTGGCTACCAGCAACAGGGCCACATTGGGGCTGAACAGCCAGGCCAGTAAAAAGCCCATGGGCACGAAAAACGCCACCACAAAAAACCCGACAATTGCGATTGGAAACAGCACGGCTTTGAAATCCTGGTTGCTGTCAATTTCCATGTGGGTGTCGGTGAAAAACTTGTGGTGTTGCAGCGAGTGCCGTTTGTACACAAAGCCAAGGCCCTTGACCGGGCGGTGCATGGCGTATTTGTGGCCCGCCCATTCCGCAAAATTGGCATACAAAAAGGTGGCGGGTATGGTCAACCATTCCAGTGCGCTGGGGGACTCTAGCCAGTAAATACACAGCGCGATCACGCCCAAGCCCAAGGTCATTGTCATGGCCAAATGCAGGTAGCCTTGGTAACCCGCTGAAATGCATTCTGCCCTGTAGTTGGCCCGAACTGAGCGGACTGCCTCGTCCTGGGACTCCTTGGGCACAAGCTGTTTGACTTTGGCATGCATGGTATTACTGTCTCCCACATTATGAATTTTATTTTGTAATGTTAGATTGCCCCTGATTGCCTTGAATTTCAAGTGCTTTTGCAAGCGCATGCGCGTGCGCTGGTACACTTTGGGAAAAGACAATTCCAAAAGCAGCAAAGGAGACTCACCATGAACGCACCGCTTTCAAGTACCCCACCCGCCCATATTGGCCAACAGGAATGGCAGGCCCGCGTTGATTTGGCTGCAGCTTACCGTTTGGTGGCAATGCACAAATGGGACGATTTGGTGTTCACGCATATTTCGGCACGGGTGCCCGGCGAAGACGGCCACTTCTTGATCAACCCCTATGGTTTCATGTTCGAAGAAATCACCGCCAGCAGCCTGGTGAAGGTGAACATGAATTGCGAGAAAGTGGACAACAGCCCCTACGACGTGAACCCGGCCGGTTTTACTATTCACAGCGCTGTGCATGCCATTCGGCATGATGCGCACTGCGTGATGCACACCCACACCGTGGCGGGCGTTGCGGTGTCTATTCAGGAACAGGGTTTGTTGCCAATTTCACAGCAGTCCCTGTTTCCCTTGGCTGGGCTGGCGTATCACGACTACGAAGGTTTGGCCTTGCGCGAAGATGAGAAGGCCCGCTTGCAGGCCGATCTCGGCGAAGCCAACAACCTGATTTTGCGCAACCATGGTTTGCTGACCTGTGGTGCCACGGTGGCCGATGCGTTTTTGAACATGTTCATTTTGCAGCGCGCCTGTGAGGTTCAAATTGCGGCGCAATCGGGTGGCGCGCAATTGATTCCGATTGCCCAACCGATTGTGGACGGTATCAAGGCAGCGGCTGCGCAGGTAACCCGCGGTTTGGGTGGCAATATTGCCTGGCCCGCGCTATTGCGCAAACTGGATCGCGAGCAGCCGGATTACAAAAACTGACGATTAGGGATTGTTTCCACCAGTCACGGTGGAAACATACTTCGCCAGAATTTTCATTTGATCCACGGTCAAATGATCAACAAAAGGGGGCATGCCCCCTTTGCCGTTTTTAAGTGCATTCAACACGCGTTCTTCGCTGGGTTTGAGCACATCGAGCACCGGACCAATTTTGCCCTTGGTGCCAGCATCGGCCAGGGTGTGGCAAATGGCGCAGGCCGGGTCCGCATCGGTTTGAAACAGTTTGCGACCCTGTTCAAGAATGGCGGCGTCGTCCATGGCGAAAGCATTGAATGTGCTCAGGCTTAACACCAACATGCAGCTGAATTTCACCATGGCTGAACTCCCTGTGTTTGATCACGCCCTTAATTTGCGGGCCTTGAACAAGCCCCAACTGCTATCCAGAATATAGAAAAACAGGGCTTTCAGGGCGCTCTCGTTCGGGACAGGGTTTTTGCCTTTGCCCATGCGGTGAATTTGGCGGGTGTACCACTGAATTTCCAGCAAGCCAGTGCGGTCCACGGCTTTGACACCGGTAATCAAAGGCTTCACAGGGTGCAAGGCTTCTTTGTTGTCCAACAGGCGCTTGGGCAAATCGGGTTCAATGGCAATCGAGCGAGCAAGGCCAATCAAATCCACAGCACCGCTGTTCAGCGCTTCTTTCATGCCGCCCACGGTGCGAAAACCCCCAGTCAGCATCAGTGGCACTTTGCACACGGCACGTACTTTCTCCGTGAAGTCGATGAAGTAGGCCTCGCGCTTCACGGTGCTTTCCTTCTTGGGTTTTGCACTTGCGCCCGTCATGGCGGGGGCTTCGTAGGTGCCGCCCGACACTTCAATCATGTCGATCCCTCGCGCAGTCAATTCCTGGATCACCGCCAGTGATTCTTCCTCTGAAAAGCCACCCTTTTGAAAGTCGGCTGAATTCAGCTTGATGCCCACCGGGAATTTGGGCCCCACTTGTTTGCGCACTTCGTCGTACACCGCCAGAACAAAGCGACGGCGGTTTTCGGCGTTGCCACCCCACTGGTCAGTGCGCTGATTGCTCAGTGGGCTCAAAAACTGGCTGATCAAGTAGCCATGCGCGCCGTGAATTTGCACTCCATCAAACCCCGCGTCTTTGCACACTTTTGCAGTGCGGCCCCAGCGGGCAATCAGATCAAGGATTTCAGTCTCGGTCAGTTCGCGTGGCGTGGCAAACATCATTTGCAGACTTTTGTGGAAAGGCACCGCCGAAGGCGATACGGTTTCCTTGTTCATGCCCTTGGGGCACTGTTTGCCAGGGTGGTTGATTTGCACCCAGATTTTGCTGCCATTTGCTTGGCCTGCCTTGGCCCACTGCTGCAACAAGGGCATGTCGCGGTCGTCTTCAATCACCACGTTGCCCGGCTCTGCACGTGCCCGGCGGTCAATCATCACATTCCCGGTTATATTCAAACCAATGCCACCGGCTGTCCAGCGCTGGTAGACCCGCACAATTTGTGGTGTAACCCGGTTGTCGCGGGTGCCCAAGGCTTCGCTCATGGCGGCTTTCACCAAGCGGTTGGGAACAGTGGCGCCACAGGGCAAGGTCAATGGGTCGCGAAGTTCAATGCGCATCGTGGGGGTCTCCGGTGGTTCTAAATTGAAAATTATTGTTGTCACATGGTAGCTTGGGTGCATGAAAAAAATTGAAGTCAACACACTAATTTTTACGGCTTTCGCCATGTGTGCGTTTGCGGCCAATTCCTTTTTTTGCCGTGCGGCCTTGGGCGCCGGGCAAATAGACCCTGCCAGCTTTACAGCCATTCGCCTGATTAGCGGGGCCGTCACGCTGTGGCTGTGTTTACGCATTCAAAACAAGGGCGGACAGCAGGGCAGCTGGGCGGGCGCTTGGGCACTGTTTGGTTATGCCGTGCTGTTTTCCATGGCCTATTTGTACATGAGCACAGGCACCGGTGCGCTGATTTTGTTTGCCAGTGTTCAACTCAGCATGATTGCCTATGCCGCCACACAAGGTGATCGATTGAGAGGTTTGCGTGCTTTGGGTGCAGTGGTAGCGGCTGCGGGCCTGGTGTTGTTGTTGTGGCCGCACTTGCAAACACCAGCCTCAGTGCTGGCTGCGGTCAGTATGGCTTTGGCGGGTGCCTGTTGGGGTGTGTATTCCGTGGTGGGCAAGGGTTCCAAATCGCCTTTGGCTGACACCGCAGGTAATTTTTCCAGGGCAGCCATCCTGATGGTGTTGGTGTGGATGGCCGTGTACTTTTCCGCCAAGGCAGGTGTGCACATTCCGGGTGTGACGATGGAGCGCGGCTTGGCCCTGTACACCGTGTATCTGCCAACACCCACCGTGGCAGGCGTGTTGTTCGCCTTGGCTTCGGGCTGCCTGGCCAGTGGCATTGGTTATGCCGTGTGGTACAAGGTATTGCCGGCGTTACCCACCACCTCGGCGGCCAGTGTGCAACTGAGCGTGCCGGTGATTGCGGCGCTGGCGGGCGTGGTTTTCCTGAACGAGGCTGTGACTGTTACCTTATTGGTGGCCATGGTCATGACCCTGGGCGGTGTGTATCTGGTTTTGCGCGCCAAGCGTTAAAGTCTTCTAAATTCAAATTGGCTGGACATTGAATCGATGAATGAAGTTTCGAAACCCGAAGACGAGAATAACAAGCCTGCCGGGCCGAGCCCGCAGAACGCGTCAAGCCTGTCCAATCTGGCCAAGCAGTTTTACCTGCAACATTGGGGCTTGCTGCTCAGTGCTGCCTTGGTGTTGGCGGTGGTGATCAATTTGTGGCCTGTATTGGCGCCCTTCGTGGCTGCATTTGTTCTGGCTTATTTGTTGGCAGCACCCAGCCGTTGGGTGCATGGCAAGTTGCGCGGGCGCATTCCCCTGCCGGTGTGTGCTGTACTCACTTTTTTTGCGCTGTTGCTGATTTTCTCCAGTGTGGGCCTGCTGTTTATTCCGGTGGTGTTGACCCAGCTTGAACTGATTCAAAACAATTTGCCGCAACTGATTGTGAATGTGAAGCGCACGGTGCTGCCATGGCTCAATGAGGTGTTTGGCCTCGCTGTGGTGGTGGACAGCACTGAGATGCGAGACCGGATCGCGGCCTATATCAGCGAAAACCGAGGCACGCTGGCTGAGATCAGTACAAAAATTTTGCGCTCGGGTTCGCAGTCGGTGTTGGGCATTACCGGCTTTGTCTCGCTGACTGTCATTGCCACATTGTTCATTCTTCCCGGCTGGACTCAAATTACCAAGCAGTTTCAGCAGGTCTTTCCGCCGCATCTGTGGAGGCGTGCACAACCCTTGTTCAGCGAAATCGACTCCGTCATGACCGAATACATCAAAGGCATGATGATCGTCATGCTGTTTCTC
This sequence comes from Limnobacter sp. CACIAM 66H1, assembly GCF_001601825.1. Lineage (GTDB taxonomy): Bacteria > Pseudomonadota > Gammaproteobacteria > Burkholderiales > Burkholderiaceae_B > Limnobacter. The sequence continues at coordinate 47,409 of NZ_LUJK01000022.1, forward strand.
AGCACTTTTTATTCAATCGGCTTGAGTGTGGTGGGGCTTCAAAGTGGCTGGGCGTTGGGCATGTTGGCGGGCGTGCTGTGTGTGGTGCCTTACCTTGGTTTTGCTGTAGCTTTGCTGGTGGGCTTGTTGACAGCTGCGCTTGAGTTGCAGGGTTTCTTGCCGATTTTCCTGGTGCTGCTTGTTTTTGTGGTGGGGCAGTTTCTGGAAGGTTTTGTGCTGACCCCCTTGGTGGTGGGCGACAAGATTGGCTTGTCGGCACTCGCGGTAATTTTTGCCCTCGCGTTTTTCGGTGCCATATTTGGCCTGGTGGGAGTATTCCTTGCGTTGCCGCTGGCAGCAATTTTCAAAGTGGCCTACATGCATGCGTTTGCTCACTACGAGAAAAGCGACTATTACACGCGGGGCACTTGAATAAAAAAAACCGGTGGGCTGCTCACTTCTCCCACCGGCTGATCAGCCCAAAGTTTCTGTCACGAAATTTTTAAGCTGCGTTTGCTTTCAACTGGCTGTTCATGCGTGCGCGGATGGCATTTGCAATCTCAGTGTTGGGCTTGCGGCCAGAACCTTCAACAGACGCCACAAAATTGTCGATCTCTGTCAGGAAGCGGCTGTTGTCGTGCATCCAGGGGTGGAAGTCGGCTTTGAAATAGTCCAAAAACTCGCCATTGGCAACCGGGTTGCGCAACACGCCTACCTTCTTACCCCACAGCATTTTGGTCACGGTCCAGAAGCCCTTCAGGTGCCCACCTTGAATGGTTTTGTCGGCAAACACCAGGCGCATGTGGAAGTAAGCCACCAGTGGCCAGAAAATGGCCGTGGCCAGCACCATGGCCAAGCGCCGTGTGAAGCGATTGTGCATGTTGTCGGGCAAGACATGGTTCCACACGTCATAGGCCACAGCTTTGTGTTCGGTTTCTTCGTAGGCGTGCCAAGTCCACATCTGCTTGTAGGCGGGGTCGGATTTCTCGCCAAGCACTTCTGGGTTGCGCAGCAGTTGGTCAGCCATCAGCGCAGTGTAGTGTTCCAGCGCAATGGTGCCTGCCAGTGTGAGGCGTTTGCCCAGTGTCTTTTTGATGAAAGCCAAAAAGCCCCACAGGAAGTTGTCCAGCTGGGATGCAGGCAGGCCAGCCCGGTCCAGCATCTCGTTGTATTCAACGTGCTCGCGGCTGTGCATGGCTTCCTGACCGATAAAGGCCACCGCTGCTTTTTTCAATTCAGGGTCGGTGATGTCGTCGCGGTAGTTGCGCACGGCGTCCATGAACATGCGCTCGCCAGCCGGAAAGAACAACGACAGGGCGTTCATGAAATGGGTCACATGGGGACCTTGCTCATGCCAATTGGATACCTTTTCTTCAGGCAAATTCAATTTGACATCGCGGCGTACAGGCATGATGTTTTTCATGGTTTGACTCCTACACTTGTTTTATTGTTGTTATCACAACTAACCGTGACATTGCACAATGTAACAATAAAATTTCATGTCCACAATAGCAAAACCTGAGTACCCCTTCTAGAAAATAATGCGGGTTTACCCGGAGTTTGCTGTGCTATTCCTGCACGCCAAGTGTGCTTTTGAAGCGGTCTGGAATGGGCGTAGAGCGACCCGTTTCCGGACTGACCCACACCATTTTTGCGCTGCCGGTTGCCACCAGAACTTCGGGAGTATCGGTGCGGCGCATCTCGTATTTTTGCACCAGGCTGCTGCGGCCCACTTCACCTGCAAACACCTTGATTTCAACAACACCGGGCGCTTTCAATTCTTTCAGAAAGCTGCATTCGGTGTGAACGATCACCACGTACGCGGGGTTGTTGTCCATGTTTTCCGGAAACAGCGCTATCCATTCCACACGGGCCTGCTCAAAACAACGGAAGTACACGGTGTTGTTGACATGCCCGATTTGGTCCATGTCTCCCCAGCGCAATGGCACAGTGGTGGTGTAGATTTCTTTCATGTTTTATCGCTGGTTGCGTTGTTCGGTGCGCCATTGCCAAGGGGCTTGTGGCGCTGTTTGTTGCCACAAGCCTCTGCGTGCCTTGCGGGCC
>NZ_LUJK01000023.1 GCF_001601825.1 Limnobacter sp. CACIAM 66H1
AATGCTGTCTCGCGGAGTTTCAAATTCTTTGCCAAACACTGCGATCAACACAGTGGGTTCATTGCTAAACACCTGGCCTTGCCCCAGCAAGCCTGAGGCACAACCACCCCACACATTCATGCAGTTGGTTTTGCTGACACACAACTGTGCGAGATCTTGCAGAAGTGGAGCGAAATGGGGAGTACACAACAAAATAACCCGGCTGACGTAGTCGGTGTGACGGCGAAGCCCGGCCTTTTCAACGGCACTTTCAACCAGCGCAGCGGCATCTTCAAGCCGGGCATCACTGAACACTTGAACGCAAATTGCGTGGCTCATGTTGTTTTCTTTTTGAATTCGCACAAGTCCACGATACTACAACGAGTGCATTCCGGTTTGCGTGCCTTGCACACATAGCGGCCATGCAAAATCAGCCAATGGTGAGCGTTCAACATAAACTCTTGGGGGACCAGCTTCAGTAGCCGTTTTTCAACTTCGAGTACGTCTTTCCCCGGGGCAATGCCAGTGCGGTTGCTGATTCGGAAAATATGCGTATCGACAGCCATGGTGGGTTGTCCAAAGGCGGTGTTCAGCACCACATTCGCAGTTTTTCGGCCAACACCTGGCAAGCTTTCAAGGGCTTCCCTGTCCGCAGGAACTTCACCATTGTATTGGTCTCGCAAAATTTCGGCAGTTTGCACAAGATGTTTGGCTTTGGAGCGAAAAAGCCCAATTGTTTTGATGTACTCCTCAACCCCGGCAACACCGAGCTCTGCGATTGCTGCTGGCGTATTTGCGACGGCAAACAGTTTCCGAGTGGCAATGTTCACGCCTTTGTCGGTGGCTTGTGCACTGAGTAAAACAGCTGCAAGTAGCTCAAACGGTGTCGAATACTCCAGCTCGGTTTTTGGTTCTGGGTTTGCCTGCTGAAATCGTGTGAAGATCTCGGTGCGTTTTTCCTTGTTCATGATGTTTGCGCCTGTCGTCGTGCCCGTGCCCTGGCCAGTGCGGCTTGTACCACAGCCTTTTTGGCGGCTGCATCGGGGCTGGGCGTGTCATCCAGCTCGTCCAGTTTGTGAATTGCCTTGGCTTCGAGCCTTTCTGCCTGTTCTTCTTTTTGTCGCATCAAGCGAATTTCCCGCGCATGCATTCTAGCGCGGGCCGCATGAGCCTGGGTTTGATCCCAAGCGCTGAACTCGGGTATGAACACCATGTCGATGCAGTCTACCGGGCAAGGTGGAATGCACAGTTCGCACCCAGTGCACAGCTCGGCAATGACGGCATGTCTGCGTTTGCTGCTGCCCACAATTGCATCGACAGGGCACGCTTTGATGCACAGGGTGCACCCAATACAATGTTGGGGGTGAATGCTGGCAATATGCCGCTCAATGGTCGAGCCACAGCCAGGATCAACTGGTTTTACAGGAAGGTTTAGCAGAGCGGAAAGGGCAGCGATCGTACTCTCACCGCCTGGCGGGCAACGGTTCAAATCGGCTTCCCCGTTCGCCAACGCTTTAGCGTAAGGCAAGCAGCCCTCAAACCCACATTGCGTGCATTGAGTTTGAGGAAGTAGGTCGTCTATCTGTTGTACAAGCTGCTCATGCATTCTTGGCTATGAATTCGCGGATTTTTGGGTAAACCTTCTCGCGCCAACGGCGACCGCTGAAGATACCATAGTGTCCGCATTCCAAGGCCTCGTAATGCTCTTTCTTGTCCGCCGGCAGGTTTTTACACAGCTTGAGCGCGGCTTTGGTTTGACCGGGCCCAGAAATATCATCCAGTTCGCCTTCAATGGTAAGCAGTGCGACTGTTTTCACATCTTCGGGCTTTACCCGCTGCCCGCGCACTTCCCATGTGCCAAGGGGCAAGGCGTGATCTTGAAACACGGTCTTGATCGTGTCCAGATAATATTCGGCTGGCATGTCGAGCACGGCATTGTATTCATCGTAGAACTGCCTGTGGCTTTCGGCGCTTTCGCCATCGCCCTCGACCAAGTGCATGTAAAAGTCATAATGACTTTGCGCATGCTTGTCCGGATTCATGCTGACAAAGCCCAAGTGTTGCAAGAAGCCCGGATACACGCGGCGCAGGTAACCCGGGTAGGTGTGGGGCACGCTGTAAATCACATTGTTTTCAAACCAGGAATAGGGCTTTTTAGTGGCCAGGTTGTTCACTTCTGTGGGGCTTTCGCGGGTGTCAATAGGGCCACCCATCATGGTCATGCTCTTGGCCTGTTTTGGGTCTTTGTTGGACGCCATCAGCGAAACAGCTGCCATGACCGGCACGGTGGGTTGGCACACGGAAATCAGATGGACGTTGGGCCCCAGCAACTGAATGAACTCGATACAGTAGTGTACATAGTCGTCAAGGTGGAAGTCGCCTTCGGACAGGGGCACCATGCGTGCGTCAACCCAGTCTGTGATGTAGACATCATGGTCCTGAAGCAGGGTTTTAACAGTGTCGCGCAGCAAGGTGGCATGGTGACCCGACAAGGGGGCAAAGACCAAGACCTTCGGTTGTGGCTTCAGCGGCTTGGATTCTACCGGAATCATTTTGCGGAAATGAATCAGCTTGCAGAATGGTTTGGTTTCGACAATTTCCTGAACGATGGAGACTTCTCGGTCGCCGCACTTTACAGTGGTGATTCCGAATTCCGGTTTTTCATATTCTTTGCCCAAGCGGTACATCAATTCGAAACCCGCTGAGATGCGCCGTGCCATGGGCAAGTGAGCCAAGGGGCTGAACGGGTTGCTGTAAAGCTTGGAGCCCGCCTCTGCCCAAATCGTCATTGGATTAAGCAGCGCTCGCTGAAACTCGTGCATTTGGTACAGCATTGAATGGCCTCCGGCTTTATTAGGCGATTGTCTTGATTTGACAATTATGTGTCAGGTTCCTGACGATTATCTTGCAAACATTGCTGCAACGCAACATGTTTGAATGTTTCCTCGATCACCAATAGTTTTCGACTGCGATCTCACCTTGAGTATTTCTTCGGGCAGGGGAATAACCTTTTGATTTCAGAACTTTACGTATGTCCGTGACCATTTCCGGATTGCCGCAAATCATGAATCGACTGCGTTCAACATTCATGGGTAAGCCCGTGTGTTCTACCAAGGTGCCTTGTTCCAGCAAGGTGGTAATTCGTTCACCAAGACAGTTGGGAACCTTCTCGCGGGTGACCACAGGCACATAAACAAACCGTTTCTCGACGTTCTCGATCAGTTCGCTGAGCATGGGGTGTTCAACGAAGCCCTTGATCATTTCTTGATATACCAGCTCTTCAGCAGTTCGGGCACTGTGTACCAGCACGATGTTTTCGAATTGCTCCCAGGTATGCGGGTCGTGAAGAATTGAGAGAAAGGGTGCCAGACCCGTTCCTGAGCCCAATAGCCAGAGGTCTTTACCGGTCTCGAAGCGGGCCGTGGTGAGGAAGCCGAAATTGGTTTTGTCGATGTAAACAGGAGAACCCACCTGAAGCTGGCTTAGGTGACTGGTAAAAGCCCCTTCAGGTACGACAATTGAGAAAAACTCAAGATGCTCGTCAAATGGGCCCGAGACCATGGAGTAGGCTCGCCAGATGATTTCCGGTTCGCCCGGTAATTGCAAAGTGTTATCAACACCCAGCCGGGCAAATTGGCCTGCCGTGAAGCGAAAGCCTGTTGGGCGTGTGCAGGTGAAGGAAAACAATTTGCCTGGCACCCAAACACGCATGCTGGTGATTGTCTCCCGGGTGTATTTGTCTTCAACTTCACTCATGCAACTACTCGATTGGAACTGCCTTGAAGTGGATTACTTTTCAAGGTATTGCAGCTTGTCTTTCACGTCTTTCCAGTCATCGGCATCGGGCAGGTGTGCCTTCATGCGCGTAATGCTTGGCCAATCTTTGGCCAGTTCTACGTTCATGTCGATGAACTTCACCTGGTCGGCAGGCACATCCTCTTCAGCATAAATTGCGTTGACGGGACATTCCGGAATACAAACGGCGCAGTCGATGCACTCGTCTGGATCGATCACCAAAAAATTGGGGCCTTCGCGAAAACAGTCGACTGGGCATACATCCACACAATCGGTGTATTTGCATTTGATGCAAGACTCGGTAACTACGTGTGTCATGGTGAAAATGGGTGGTTGGACAAGATAACGAGACATTGTAATCGATTGGACCACGTTGCACCTGAATCTCCGCTCGAAATCACCAACTGGTATGGGGCATACCCTAGGGGCGGCAGTGGCGTGCTTTTTCTATAATGGTGGCTACGAATATATGCCGAGGGTGCACTTTGAGCCAATCTTTCAATGACGACGATCTGGATACCTCAGCGGCCCGGTCGGAAATTCTGAATCGGATTCGTAGCCTTCAATCCCGACCAGCAACGATGCGCGACAATGAGATGACTCTGGCCAAGGGCTATCTGGCCCGAAGGGCGAGAGGCCCGGCACCTGGTCCGGTAGAAAATGTGCTTGCTTTGTTCGAAGAAAAATCCCGTGCCATGCTTTGCACCCTTCAGCGAGTCAAATCCAATGCTGAAGTGGTCCCGGCCTGTGCGGCGTATCTTGCCGAGAACGAATTGACAGGCACTGTGGCTATCTGGCCGGCACTGGGCGAACTAGACTGGTCCAAGTTACCGAATCAGGCACGTTTGGGGGCTCCTGCGGGCGACGATCTGATTGGAATCAGCGGCGTGGCCTGTGCTGTGGCTGAAACAGGCACTTTGGTATTTGCCAGCAAGGCGGATGAGCCTGCCAGCACGCACCTGCTGCCGGAAACCCACATTGCAATTGTTCGAGATGATCAGGTGGTGCACACGATGGAAGACGCATTTGAAATGCTACGAAAAGAAGGGCGGATTATGCCGAGAGCATTGAATTTTGTATCTGGCCCGTCACGCACTGCCGACATCGAACAAACCATTGTGTTGGGTGCACATGGCCCCTACAGGGTGCACTTGATTCTTGTCGGCAAATAAGCATGCGCGACGACTCCAGAAGACGCTTTGTACAAAAAGCTTTGGCGGCAGGAGCGGCTGGTGCGATAGCCACTCCTGCCGCTTCCCAGTCTGCGTCGCTCGTCAAAACCATCAAACCAGTGGTGTTCAAGTTCCAAAGCACTTGGCCCACCAAAGACATTTTTAATGAGTTTGCCCAGGATTTTGCGAAGAAGGTTAATGACATGTCGGGCGGCGAGTTGCGCATCGATGTGTATCCCACCAATAGCATCGTGAAAGCTTTCGGTATTCAGAATGCAGTGCACAAGGGACAGCTTGACGGTGGGCATGGCGTGCCCACTTATTGGCATGATCGCCATGCCGCTTTTTCCCTGTTTGGAAGTGGTCCTAGTTTTGGCATGAGCTCGAATCAGATACTGGCGTGGTTCCAGTATGGTGGTGGTCAACAGCTTTACGACGAACTGGTTCAAAAAGAAATGAACCTGAACATTCAGGGTTTCATGTATGGGCCACTGACCCCACAACCTTTGGGTTGGTTCAAAAATCGGATCGAGAGCATCAAAGACCTCGACAAGATGCGGTTTCGCGCTGTGGGTTTGGCTGCGGAAGTCTTCAAGGAACTCGGTTTGACCACCACCGCCTTGCAGCCCGCCGATATCGTGCCTTGGCTGGACAAGGGGCTGATTGATGCCGCGGAGTTTAACAACCCCAGTTCCGATCGGGCTTTGGGTTTTCCCAGTGTGTCGTCGGTGTGCATGATTCGCAGCTTTCACCAAAGCAGTGAGGTTTTTGAAGTCATTTTCAACAAGCAGCGTTTCGATAGTCTGCCTTTTGCCCTGCGCTCGATTATTCGATACGCCTTACAGGCTTCTTCCGCGGACTTGAGCTGGAAGGCCTCAGACCGGTTTTCGACTGATTACGAGGAAATGCGACGCAAGCAGGGTGTTCGGTATTACGTGACACCCGATGATATTTTGAGGGCGCAACTGAATGCCTGGCGGAAAATCATTGCCCGGGAATCAGCCAACAGCCGGATTTTCAAGCGCATTATTGATTCTCAAATGCGATTTGCCAAGCGTGTAGTGGGTTTTGAAAATGACCTGACACCTTCTTCTAAAATGGCTTTCGATTTTTGGTTCTCTACCGTGTAAACCGCGGCTGGGTTAATATGCAGCCATAACACCTTCAAGAGTGAGCCAACATGTCTGATATTCACGCCCGCAAAGCACACAATTTGACCCTGGAAGAGGCCAAGCAAACTGCCCAAAAACTGGCAGATCAACTTCAAAAAGAATTCCAGCTGGACAGTCAATGGCAAGGCAACACCCTCAATTTCACGCGTTCAGGTGTGAAGGGCAAGCTGGATGTGACTGACAAAGACGTCACAGTCGATATTTCCCTGGGCTTTATGCTGAAAGCATTCAAGGGAAAGATTCAATCGGAAATCGACAAAAACATCGACAAAATGTTTGCTTGAACGGGCAACCCGAGTCGAATCATCTTTGGCCGGAAAGAAAATCAGCAACGCTGGGATAGCGAAGACGAAATCCGAGTTTTTTCTGGTTCAAAGATTCAATACGCCGCGATTCCGACATGAAACTCCACATCATGGGACTTACCATTTGTTTCACCTCTTCCCGCGAAAAGCGGGGTGGGCGAGGAAGCTGGTAAGCATCAGCCACCAGGTCAAAGTAGTCTCCCATTTTGCTGGGTTTAGCGTCGCAGGCGTTTATGACCTCGAAGACACCACCTTTGTAATTGACCCATCGGCTTAAACGGCCCAAATCGAGTTCATGAATGTGGTTTGACCACGCATCTTCATCAGGTAGCAGAGCCGGTGTGCGATTCTTGATACGGTCTATTGGTAATCTGTTGTCGCCGTATATGCCGGGCGCACGCAGCAGGTGTACATGCACACCATGTTTTAGTCCCAGTCGAAGTTGCGTCTCGGCATGAACTCGCCGCTTCGCTCGGTCCGATTGCGCATTCAATGGCGTGTATTCATTAATCCATTGCCCTTGCGTATTGCCATAAACGCCGGTGGTGGATACATAGCTGATTCGCGGTACGGGTTTACCGTGAGCCTTGGCCCTTGTGGCTGACCACAGCACCAGTTTTTTCAGTGTGTTGTCAGTCTGTACGGATGAGTCGGGCGGCGCCATCCAGATGATTCGGTGACCCATTGAAATCAGGCGCAACAGGTCGCTCTTCAAATTCAAATCAATGGCCAGGGGTCGAGTGTTGTGCGCCACGATGGCGGCGCGCTTTGCTCTCGTCCCCGCTCCAGGGCGATAAGTCGCTGTAAAATGTTGATCTGGAAAGGTTTGCAACAAGACCAAGCCCACTTGCCCACAGCCCGCAACGCTTATATTGCTTTGCCGAAAGCGCCGGGGCAAACTGCGTTTGAAAAATAGCCCGCCGGGTTTGTCGATGTCACGGAAAGTAGTTTGATGATTCACAACGTAGAAATTCTTCCCAGCCAAAAACAGTATGAATGCGAGTCTGACGATACCTTGTTGTCTGCAGCACTGCGCGCCAATGTCATTTTGCCATATGGCTGCAAAGACGGAGCCTGTGGATCGTGCAAGGCTGATTTGATTGAAGGGCAGGTCGATTACGGCACCTACCAATCACGTGCCTTGAGTGAAGAAGAACGTGTACGCGGGAAGGTGCTTACTTGTTGCGCAAAACCGCTTGGCCCTGTGAAGTTGAAGGTTAGAGAGCTTTCCGGTTTGGGTGACATTCCCATCAAGAAAATGCCCTGTCGTTTGCAAAGCATCGAGAAACCTGCGGCCGATGTGGCCATTCTCAAGTTGCAGTTGCCGGCCAATGAGGTGTTGCAATTCAATGCGGGTCAGTATATTGAATTCATGCTTCGCGATGGGTCTCGACGCAGTTATTCTCTGGCCAATGCCCCTTATCAGGAAGGCGGGATCGAGCTGCACATTCGGCACATGCCCGGTGGCTTGTTCACTGACCATGTATTCAGCACCATGAAAGAACGGGAAATTTTGCGTTTTGAAGGTCCCTTCGGTACATTTTTCTTGCGCGACGACTCTACGAAACCCGTGGTGTTGCTGGCCAGTGGCACAGGTTTCGCCCCAATTAAATCCTTATTGGAACAGGCCTTTTTCAAGAACAACAGCCGCGAGTTTGTGTTGTATTGGGGTGCACGAACCAAGGCCGATTTGTATATGCTGGATTTGCCCATGTTGTGGGCCGGCGAGCACTCAAATTTCAAATTTGTGCCGGTGCTGTCTGATGCCACAGACGAATGTCACTGGACGGGGCGAACAGGTTTTGTGCACCACGCTGTCATGCAGGACTTCCCGGATTTGAGCACACATCAGGTGTACGCCTGTGGTGCGCCCATTGTGATTGAGTCAGCGCAGCGCGATTTCACCTCACAGTGTGGTTTACCCGAGGAGGAGTTCTTCGCAGATTCCTTTACGTCTATGGCAGATGCCTGACCCGCATACAGCAGGCTTTATTGCGACACTTGCCCCAGATAGGTTTCTCGAATTCTGGGGTCGTTGATCAGTTCACTGGCCAGACCTTCGTAATCAATCAAACCTGAATCCATGACATAAGCTCGGTTAGCCAGTTGCAGAGCGATGTGAGCATTTTGCTCGACAAGCAGTATCGTCATTCCTTCGTGGTGTACCTGTTGAATCACCTCGAAAATTTTCTCAACCATGATCGGAGCCAATCCCATGCTGGGCTCGTCCAGCAGCAGTAGATCGGGCTTTCCCATCAGCGCACGTGCCATGGCCAACATCTGCTGCTCTCCACCACTCAGAGTTCCTGCGGATTGCTTCAGTCGCTCCCTGATGCGCGGAAACAGAGTCAGCATTCTCTCCAAATCACTCTCGATCTCGGCTTTCGGGCAGCCGGTTTGAAAGCGTGCATTTGCACCCAATTCAAGATTTTCAAGCACGGTCATGCGTGTGAAGATCCCGCGTCCCTCCGGCACCAAGACCAGCCCAAGTGGCAGCCGTTGATGCGCGGGCAGCTTCGTCAGATCAATGGTGCTTTTGAAAGTAGCGGCATGGGCTTGAAAAGGCAATAAGCCTGCAATGGCTTTCATGGCTGACGTTTTGCCCGCACCATTACATCCAATCAAGCACACCAGCTCACCCGCATGCACCTGAAAACTCAAACCCTTGACTGCCTGAATTCCGCCATAGGCAACAGTTAGACCTTGAATGTTCAGCATGGAATCAGCCATGGTGTAGCCCTCCAAGGTAGGCTTCAATGACGGCGGGGGATTGCTGAACTTGGGTGGGGGTTCCCTGAGCAATCACTTTGCCGTAATCCAGCACAATGACTTCGTCACAAATACCCATGACCAGTTTGACATCATGTTCAATCAGCAGTATCGATGTTCCGTCCTGTCGAATCCGGAGCAGCAATTCTCGCAGCTTCAATTTTTCAGTGGCATTCATGCCAGCAGCGGGTTCGTCCAGGGCGAGTAGCGCAGGTTCGCTGGCCAGGGCGCGTGCGATTTCGAGGCGTCGTTGATCACCATAGGAGAGCTGCCCGGCCAGATGATTGCTGTAAGTACCGATGCCTACATAATGCAACCACTTCAATGCCTGCTGGTGTACCTGTTGTTCCTCGCGGCGTTGTGCCGGGGTACGAAGTACCGCGCCCAATACACCCTGCCTGGTTTTGCCATGCATACCCACGGCCACATTTTCAAGCGCTGTCATACTTTTGAACAAACGAATATTTTGAAAGGTGCGGGCCAAACCCATTTGCGCAACATGGTGGGGCGAAGCAGGTTTGTAGGGCTTGCCCTTGAATGCGAGTCGCCCGGCATCGGGTGCGTACAAACCGGTGATCAAATTGAAGCAAGTGGTTTTGCCTGCACCGTTCGGGCCAATCAGCCCGACCACTTGTCCCGGCAAAACGCTCAGGCTGACATCGTCTACGGCAGTGATGCCGCCAAATCTTTTTTTCAGATTGTTGGCACTAAAGAGGGGTATGTTCATTTGTGTTTCGGCCACAGCCCGGCGGGGCGATATAGCATGACCAGCACCATGGTCAGGCCATAGATCAGGGAGCGAAGTATTTCTGCATCCACCAGTACGCTACCAAACAAAAACTCCTGTACAGGGGTGACCACTTGCCGCAGCATTTCCGGAAAACCTGCCAGCAACAGTGCGCCCAGAATAACGCCGGGAATATGACCCATTCCGCCCAGCACGACCATGCAAAGAACAATAATTGATTCCATCAAGCCGAAGGACTCCGGGCTGACAAAGCCTTGAAATGCAGAAAACATCGCGCCCGCGACACCGCCAAAGGAGGCACCCAGTGCGAAAGCCAGAAGCTTCATGTTGCGGGTGTTGATACCCATGGATTTCGCTGCAATTTCGTCATCGCGTATTGCGGTCCATGCGCGGCCGATTCGGCTGTTTTGCAGGCGCATACACACCACGATGATCAGCAGGGTAAGCGCCAGAAACAAATAGTAGTAAAGGTGAAGTGCAGGCACCTCGAAGCCGAACAAATCGACAGTGCGTGAAAAACGAACCCCCGCAATTTGAACGGGCTCAATCATGTTGATGCCTTGGGGGCCATTGGTGATATTGACTGGCGCATTCAAATTGTTCAGAAACAGTCGAATGATTTCCCCGAAACCCAGGGTGACAATGGCAAGATAGTCACCCCGGAGCCGAAGGGTGGGGGCACCCAGCAACACGCCGAATAGCGCGGCAATCAAGGCCCCCAGCGGAATCATTAACCATATGGACAAGTGCAGACCATCTGGAAAAAGGGTTGCGATGGTTTCAAAATTGTCGGTTAAATGAGGTGAAGCCAGCAAACCGTATACGTAAGCACCCACCGCGTAAAAGGCGATGTAACCCAGATCAAGCAAGCCGGCGAAACCTACCACGATGTTGAGGCCGAGCGCCAGCATCACATATAGCAAGGCGATGTTCAAAATACGAACCCAGCTGTTGCCAATCAAGCCAGCCACCCAGGGCAGAGCAGCCAAGGCGATGGCAACGAGCAGGAAGCCGATCACTTGTTGATGGCGTTGGGCAAGTTTTTTCATGCTCGGTCCGACACCCTTTCACCCAACAGGCCAGATGGCCGAAGAGTAAGCACCAAAATCAACACAGCAAAGGCAAAAATATCCTGGTAGTGCGAGCCCAGAAAACCACCCGTCAATTGCCCCAAATAGCCAGCGCCAAGGCTTTCAACAATTCCCAACAGGAGGCCACCCAACATGGCGCCATAAATATTGCCGATGCCGCCAAGTACTGCGGCAGTAAACGCTTTCAAACCGGGTAAAAAGCCCATGTAAAAATGAGCCACAGAATAGTTGGCAGCCACCATGACGCCAGCTACTCCAGCCAAGGCAGCTCCGATCACAAATGTAGCGGCGATCACTGAATTGGCGTTGATGCCCATGAGCCCTGCCAATTGCGGGTTTTCAGAGGTGGCGCGCATGGCTTTCCCCAATCGGGTTTTGTTGACTGTGTAGGTCAGGCCAAACATGAGGACTGCAGATACCGCCACAATCAAAAGTTGCACCGGTGTGATGGATACAATTCTTTCGTAATCGTTCTCGAGGTTTGGAGCAAAGGTATGCAAAACAATTGGATCGGTGGGCAGTGTGGCGGGAAAGATCAGATAATTGCGGCCCCAAATGATCATGGCCAAGGTTTGCAAAATGATTGAAACGCCGATAGCCGAAATCAAGGGTGCGAGCCGGGGCGCGTTTCGCAAGGGGCGATAGGCCAGGCGTTCGATCGAAAAACTGACCAGCATGCACACAGGTACTGCGCACAGCACTCCTACCAGGAAAAGTATCCAGCCCGGTGTATCGGGGAACAGACCCATGAACAAGGTGATGGCGCTGAAGGCCACCATGGCACCAATCATGACCACTTCGCCATGGGCGAAATTGATCAAACCCAACACGCCGTACACCATTGTGTAACCGAGTGCCACCAGCGCATAAATACTGCCGAGAACCAAGCCGTTGATCAGTTGTTGCGCAAAGATATCCATGTACGCCAATGCGATTGAAATTAGATGTGTCGGAAAAAGAATAGAGCAAATTGGGTTTGGGTTTTGCGTATTTCTTCAGAAAGAAGTCAGTTAATTGACAGCGGAACCCATTACCGGTTTAGATGCTACATTGATGGAATTAACCACAAAAACGAGTTGGAGGCGATCATGAACCTTTGCAGGTCCCGGAATTTGAAATATTCATTCATGGGTATATCGGTATTTATCGCCTTGGCAAGCACGCCTGTTTACGCCAAGGAAGTGTTGGTGAAAATTGGACATATTGCACCGCTCTCGGGGCCACAGGCTCACTACGGCAAAGACAATGAATCGGGCGCCAGGTTGGCAATCGACGATTTGAATAAAATGAAAATTCAGCTGGATGGAGGCACTGCCAAATTTCAGTTGATTGCCGAGGACGATGCCGCAGATCCAAAAACTGGTGCCATCGTCGCGCAAAAATTGTGTGACATGAAAGTAAATGGCATTGTTGGGCATTTGAACAGTGGCACCACAATTCCGGCATCCCGTATTTATTATGACTGTGGCATTCCCCAAATTACACCTTCAGCCACGACACCGAAAGTGACCAAGCAGGGGTTTGAGTCTGTATTCAGGGTGATTGCGCACGATGGCGTGCTGGGGGTTGCCTTGGCCAGATATGCTGTCGATGAAATGAAAGTGAAGCGGGTGGTGGTCATTGATGACCGCACCGGTTATGGACAGCCGCTGGCCGATATTTTTACGAAGCAGCTTGAAGCCAAAGGTGTAAAGGTGCTGGAGCGCCACTACACCAACGACAAGGCCACCGACTTTGCGGCGATATTAACCTCAGTCAAGCGCGTGAATCCAGACCTTGTTTTTTACGGAGGCATGGATGCACAGGCCGGCCCCATGCTGCGGCAGATGAAGCAATTGGGAATCAAGGCGAAGCTGATTGGAGGTGATGGCATTTGTACCACTGAATTGATGCGTTTGGGCGGCGACAATGTGGGTTCGAATGTGCTTTGCGCCGAGGGCGGTATGGCCTTGAGCAAAATGCCTGGTGGCCCCGCCTTTGAGAAGCGATACAAAGCACAGTTCAAGACGGACATTCAGGTTTATGCGCCTTTTGTATACGATGCAGTCATGACCATGGGCATGGCCATGAAAAATGCAAAGTCAGCAGACCCCAAGAAATATCTTCCGAAGTTGAAAGAGATTCGGCACGAAGGAGTCATCGGAACCATCGCATTTGATGAAGTGGGTGACGTTCTGAATGCGGCAGTCACCTTGAATTCTTACGGACCTCAAGGAAAGTTTCCGGTCAAGGTTGTCAATTAAGCGGGTCCAATGAAAAAAGCCAAGGCGAAACACCTTGGCTTTTTCGTGTAGCTTGCGAACTGATTACAGAGTCAGTACCCATGCTGCCAATTTCTTGGCCTCTTCTTCAGTCACGTTTTGAGCAGGCATGGGGACCGGTCCCCATACACCCTTGCTGCCGTTCTTGATTTTGCCGGCCAACATGGCTTCCGCGCCAGCCTGACCCTTGTACTTGGCAGCCACGTCTTTGAAGGCTGGGCCAACTACTTTCTTCTGAACCTGATGGCAGGCCAAGCAGGCTTTGCTCTTGGCCAGTGCTTCGTCGGCGCTGGCAGACAACGGTAGAGCAACCATGGTGGCTGCAATCGCCAAGACACCCATTTGCTTGATCATACTGAACTCCTCACTTTGTTACAGTTAGCACATTAATAACGTCTCGGGCGTCATTTTGGCAGACAACTCAGTTGTTTGTCATGTGAAACAGCATGATTTTTATCCTTCTGGGCATCCTTTTGCTGACATTGAAACTGGGTGGGGTACATCCCGTGAGCAATTGGGAATGGTTTTCTATCGCTTTGCCTTTTCTGATGGCTATCTGCTGGTTCGAACTTTTTGAACCGTGGCTTGGCCTGGACGTTCGTCGACAGCAGTTCAGGAAGCGCCAGCTTGAGGCGAGAATTCGTCATTTTCAAAACAAAAAACCCCGACGTCAGCGCCGGGGTTTTCGATTTTGGTAAACGATTACGAGTTTAAAGGTCGAGGTCGCCGTCGGTGACAGCACCTTTGCTGGCACTGCTGGCCAAGGCTGCGAATTTGGCCAAGACACCGGTGGTGTAGCGTGGCTTGGGTTTCACCCAGCTTTCACGGCGCTTTGCCAATTCTTCATCGCTGACATTGATCTGCAACAATTTCTGATGTGCGTCCATGGTGATGGAGTCACCTTCCTTGATTAATGCAATCGGACCACCAACATACGCCTCAGGAGCGACGTGGCCAACCACCATTCCCCAAGTACCGCCGGAAAAACGGCCATCGGTAATCAGGCCGACTGTTTCGCCGAGACCTTTGCCAATAATTGCCGAGGTTGGGGCCAGCATTTCGGGCATGCCCGGGCCGCCTTTGGGGCCCAGATAACGAAGAATAATCACATCGCCGTCTTTGATTTTGTCGCCCAAAATCGCATCCATCGCGCTTTGCTCGTCATCAAACACCTTGGCTGGCCCGGTAATCACGGGGTTCTTCAAGCCCGTAATCTTGGCCACGGCACCTTCGGGTGCCAGGTTGCCCTTCAAGATCGCCAAGTGCCCCTGCTTGTAGAGCGCTTTCTCAATTGGCATGATCACATTTTGGTCAGCGCGTGGCACTGAAGGAATGTCGGCCAAGGTTTCAGCGATGGTTTTGCCGGTGATGGTGATGCAATCGCCGTGCAGCAGACCCGCGTCCAGCAGGATTTTCATGACTTGCGGGATGCCGCCAGCGTCGTGCAGGTCTGTTGCAACATATTGCCCTGAAGGCTTGAGGTTACAAATGACTGGTGTGCGAAGACGAACGCGTTCGAAGTCCTCGTAGCTCCAGACCACGTCCGCCGCTTTGGCGATGGCCAGGAAGTGCAACACAGCATTGGTTGATCCGCCAGTGGCCATCAGTACAGCCACTGCATTTTCAATTGATTTTTTGGTAATGATGTCCCGGGGCTTCAAGTCGTTGCGCACCGCTTCGATCAGCACGCGAGCTGATTCTTCAGTAGAGGTGATCTTCTCCGCATCAATGTTCGACATCGTGCTGGAGTAGGGAAGGCTCATCCCCAAGGCCTCGAACGCTGAGCTCATGGTGTTGGCGGTGTACATGCCGCCGCAAGAACCGGAACTTGGGCATGCATTCTTCTCGATGCCCTTGAAATCTTCTTCGCTCATGCGCCCTGCAGTGAATTCGCCCACGGCCTCAAAGGCAGACACAATAGTCAGGTCTTTGCCTTTGTAACGCCCAGGCTTGATGGTGCCGCCATAAACATAGATGCCGGGCACATTCATGCGGGCCATGCCGATCATGCCACCAGGCATGTTCTTGTCGCAGCCACCGATGACCAGAACCCCATCCATCCACTGGCCTTGCACCGCAGTTTCGATACAGTCAGCAATCACTTCACGGCTGACCAGTGAATACTTCATGCCCTCGGTGCCCATGCTCATGCCGTCAGAAATGGTAGGGGTACCAAAGATTTGTGGATTACCGCCAGCTTCTTTCACCGCTTTCACTGCCGCATCGGCCAAAGGCTGCAAGCCGCTGTTGCAGGGGGTGATGGTCGAGTGACCGTTGGCGATACCGATCATGGGGTTGTTGAAGTCTTCGTCTTTGTAACCCATCGCGAAGTACATCGCGCGGTTGGGCGAACGGGCCACGCCCTGGGTGATGTTCTTGGAACGTCGATTGATGCTCATTGCAAAAGCTCGCAGGTGGAATTGGATTCAAAACGAGAATTTACCATTTTATGATGCGCCGCTGGGCACAGGAAGGCGTTCATTCATCAAAGGGTAGTCCCTAGGGCATTACAATTGAACGGTTTTCCACATTCCGGGTTTTCCATGTTTGTTCATCCTGAATTCGATCCAATTGCTGTTTCGATCGGCCCAGTGGCCATTCGCTGGTATGGTTTGATGTACTTGTTGGCTTTTGTCGCCTTCATCATGCTGGCCAAGCGCCGCTTGCATTTGTTCCCGGCGATCAAAATGTCCGATGTGGACAATATGCTGACCTGGGCGGTTTTGGGTGTCATCTTGGGTGGTCGCCTGGGCTATGTATTTTTTTACAAGCCTGACTATTACATGGCCAACCCTGGCGAAATTCTCGCAATTTGGGAAGGCGGCATGTCTTTTCATGGTGGGTTTCTGGGTGTGTTGCTGGTTTGTTTTGTTTACGGCAGGTACAAGGGCTGGAAGTTTTTCGATGTGATGGATTTTGTAGCGCCTGCCGTGCCAATCGGATTGGCCTTGGGTCGCCTTGGCAACTTTATCAATGGTGAGTTGTGGGGGCGCCCAACGGATGGTTGGTGGGGAGTTGTGTTTCCACAGGCGGGCGATGCAATTGCTCGCCACCCGTCACAGCTTTACCAAATGAGTCTGGAAGGCCTTGCTCTGTTCATCGGGCTTTGGTGGTTTGCCAGCAAGCCGCGCCCACGTGCGGCTGTGTCAGCGTGGTTTTTGATCGGCTATGGTACAGCCCGTTTTGTGGTCGAGTTTGCCCGCGAGCCAGACCGCTTTTTGGGCACGCTTTCCTTGGGCCTCTCCATGGGGCAGTGGCTTTGCGTGCCCATGATTCTGGGTGGGTTCGCCTTGCTGGCATGGTCGAAAAACAAGCCCACAGGGCTTGAAACCATGGCTGCATTGGAAGCTGCCCAGGCAAAAGCAGGCAAGGGCAGCAAACGCAGCAAGTGATATTGAATTAGAAGCCGGTAACTGCCTTGTAAATCATGGACATGGCAATGAAAGCCAACAGCAGTGCGAAAATGCGCTTGATCTTTTTGACAGGCAGGGTGTGCGCCAGTTTTGCGCCGTAGGGTGCAAACAGCACACTCATCGCTGCCACGCAGGCCACTGCAGGCAAATACACATAGCCCAGAGAACCGGCGGGCATGCCTTGCAAATGCTGGCCGTTAATCACGTAAGCGACGCTTGAAAACACCGCAATCGGGAAACCCAGGGCGGCAGATGTTGCCACCGCGTTGCGCAGGTTGATATTACTCCACACCATGAAGGGCACCGACAGGAATCCACCCCCGGCGCCTACAATCGCCGAGGCTGCACCGATTACGCCACCCACTGCCGCAAGGCCTGCCTTCCCTGGCAAAGTGCGGCTGGGTTTGGGCTTCTTGTCGGCATACATTTGGTACGCGGAAAAAATCACAAATGCACCGAATACCAAGGCCAGCTCTTTGGTGGGCAGGTATGACACTACTTTTGATCCAATAAACCCACCGATGAGAATGCCGGGGGTCAGGAATTTCACAATATCCCACCGCACCGCGCCTGCCTTGTGGTGTGCACGCATGCTTGAAATGCTGGTAAACATAATGATGGCCAAGGAGGTGGCAATAGAGGAGTGCACCACATGCTCGACAGGAACGCCTTGGCTGACCATCAGGAATGTGAGAAAGGGAACAAGCAGCATGCCGCCACCGATACCCAACAAGCCAGCCAGCACGCCGCTGGCCACACCTAAAACGAGCAATGAAACAATAAATACCGGATCGAACATGGTGATTAAGTTTTTTTGGTTTGAACCTGAGCAGGATAAAAAAAGAGGCGACTGAACATAGGTTCAATCGCCCCGGTATGGGGTCTCTGCCGATGCCATACTGGCCCGATCCCTGAACCTAAGGTTCAAGTGGGTCGCAGTGTTAGGGTCTTTAGGTTTCCCTGACTGAGAGGGAATCACACCAACCCTGAAAAGTCCGCAACCGGGATCACAAATATTGGTTCACGGAATGCTGGCCAATACAGACACGGCAGAGATAAAACAAAATTCTTTACTCGAACAAATCTGCGTTTTTGGGCTTGCTTGCACCTGAATTGTTCAGGCTGCCATCAACCATTTGACCGATAGCCTCGATTTTACGCTCAATCGTTTCAATGTCCAGTCCTAAAACAGGGTTGGAAGGGTTACTACCAACCAGCGATTCATGGGCAATCTGCAAAGCTGCCATGACTGCGATTTTATCAAGCCCAACAACCTTGCCGGTGTTGCGGATGCTGGACATTTTCGTTTCTACAATGTTGACGGCCTGCTGCAAGGCGGAGCGTTCTTCGGGTTTGCAGGCGATGCGAAATTCCCTACCCATGATTTTTACGTCAAGTGCTTCCAATTATTCCTCCGAGTTCAATTCAAGTTCAGGGAACCACTGATTCAGCATTTGGTTGATTTGACCTTGTGCATGATTCACTTTTTTGTGAAGCACTTCATTTTCCCGGCGCAGGGCTTCAATCTGTTCCTTGGCCGACTTATTGTCGAAGC
This sequence comes from Limnobacter sp. CACIAM 66H1, assembly GCF_001601825.1. Lineage (GTDB taxonomy): Bacteria > Pseudomonadota > Gammaproteobacteria > Burkholderiales > Burkholderiaceae_B > Limnobacter. The sequence continues at coordinate 18,261 of NZ_LUJK01000023.1, forward strand.
GGCTTTGCTCCAGGGCTTTGGCCAGGCTGGATACTTTGACTTGAAGTTCGTCGAGTTTCGCAAGCAGTGATTGCGTCATTGGCTGGCTCCATCTTCGGGTCATCATTCCCGAGGGTTGCTGTTATTGATATTTTAACTAGACTATACAGATGCTTACAGCAATCTACTACAGTTTCGCTTTAGGTTAAAACAAAGTTTTCAAGCCCAACACGTCTTGCATGTCAAACAAACCTTTTTCATGGCCAATCAAAAACTGCGCTGCCCGAATTGAACCTTGTGCATAAGTCATGCGACTTGACGATTTGTGGGTAATTTCAATCCGCTCGCCAATGCCGGCAAACAAAACGGTGTGGTCGCCGACAATGTCGCCACCACGAATGGTTGAGAAGCCGATGGTGCCAGCCTTGCGCTCACCGGTAATTCCTTCCCGGGCAAATACACCCACGTCTTGAAGATCTACGCCCAAGCCCTTGGCAACTACCTCACCCATACGCAGCGCGGTGCCTGACGGGGCATCTACTTTTTTACTGTGGTGAGCTTCAATGACCTCGATGTCATAACCTTGCGACAAAATTTTTGCAGCCACCTCGAGCAGTTTGAATGTGGCGTTTACGCCAACCGCCATGTTGGGAGACCACACCATGGCCACTTTCTCGGATGCTTTTTTCAGCGCTTCCAGTTGTTTCGGTTCGAACCCTGTTGTGCCGATCACGGCCTTCACGCCGTGTTTCTCGCACAAGGCAAGGTGGTGCAAAGTGCCCTCGGGGCGGGTGAAGTCGATTAACACATGGGCATTGGCGAGGGCGGTGTCCGCATTGTCGGTAACCAGTACCCCCGATGAAATACCCATGAAGTCTCCAGCGTCCCGACCAATGCTGGGCGACCCCGCTTGGTCAAAGGCGCCAGCGAGTTCGCACTCGGGGTTGTTCAGGATGGCTTCGATCAATGTTTTGCCCATGCGCCCACTGGCGCCGGCAATCGCGATTTGAATTGGCTTGGTCATGGCGTTTTATTTAAGTACGGGTGCACGGTCTGTACCGCCCACTGCAGATTCGGCGTCCTTGATGTCGTCAGCCGGTTTTTCCGAGGGCAACGGCTGTGTGGGAACCTTGCTCTTGCTGTCTGGGCCCAACAAATCGGTTGGGCTGGCAGGCAGGTTTTCACCACCGTGGCGGGCCACGCGTTCATTCTCGAAAATAACCGTGTAGCGTGATTGAGTGGTCTGCCCGTCGGCACGTTTAAGGCGGTAGACATAATCCCACCGGTTGGCGTGGAAGGCGTCATTCAACAAGGGTGTGCCCAGAATAAAGCGCACCTGTTCTTTGGTCATCCCTACTTGCAGCTTGGCCACATCCTGTTGGGTAATGAAATTACCCTGCTGAATATCAAACTTGTAGGGTTTGACAAAGGAGGGCACGTAGTTGTCCGGGAGGATAGAACACGCGGAAACCCCTAGGGCCATGGCCGAGCAAAGAATCAAATTCAGTCGTAAAATACGCATTGTTTTGTGAATTCGCATGTGAAGTGGGAACAGAGTACCTTATTCGGTGCGCTAACATGTCCTGCAAAGGCGTTATCATAAGCTACTTGAACTCGATTAAGCCTCAGAATGGTACCAAACTCATGACTACAGCAACGGATCTCAAAAGCATTGGTTTAAAGGCAACGCTGCCACGTATGAAAATTCTGGAATTGTTCCAGAGTGGGCAACATCGCCACCTCAGTGCTGAAGATGTTTACAAACTGTTGCTGCAGGAAGACCTTGATATCGGTTTGGCCACTGTTTACCGGGTTCTAACGCAGTTTGAACAGGCCGGTTTACTGGCCCGTCAACACTTTGAGACGGGCAAGTCGGTGTTCGAACTGAATGAGGGCGCACACCACGACCATTTGGTGTGTGTGCAATGCGGCAAAGTGGTTGAGTTTTTTGACGAGGAAATTGAGCGTCGCCAAAAAATGATTGCCAAGGATCGTGGGTTTGAACTCCACGACCATGCACTTTCTTTGTATGGGTCGTGTACCAAGAAAGATTGTGAGAACAAGCGTAAATAAGCAAACGCAAATACGCTAGCTGTTTGCCGAGGCAATCATTTCATGCGCAGCGGTGCGCGTGGCCTCGGTAATGACCTGACCACCCAGCATTCTCGCAATTTCTTCCACCCGGGCTTTTGATTCCAGTTGCACGATTTTAGAGCGAGTGGTTTGCGCTGAGATGTCTTTGCTGACTTGAAAATGATTATGACCCTGTGCTGCAACCTGAGGCAGATGGGTTACGCATAGCACTTGTTTGTTTGCGGCCAACAGGCGAAGGTATCGCCCCACGGTTTCTGCAACTGCGCCCCCAATACCGCTGTCAACCTCATCGAAGATCAGGGTGGGTACAGAGGTGTTTTCAACTGTATTCACGGTAATCGCCAAGCTGATCCGGGCAAGTTCACCACCTGAGGCCACTTTTTGAATGGCCTGAGGTGTAACGCCAGGGTGCCCGGCCACGCGGAATTCGATATTGTCGCTGCCTTGGGTAGAAGGCTCACCTTTGGCCACATCAACTACGAACACGCCACCTTGCATGCTCAGTGTTTGCATGGATTCAGTGACGCGTTTGGACAAAGTTTGCGCAGCCTTCAAACGGGCAGTCGTTAACAGGTTTGCTTGTATGTCATAGGCTTGACGCGCGGCATTCAGTTCCTTTTGCAACTTTTCGACATCAAAACCCTCCTCAAGGCCTTTGATTTCAGCTTGTACACTCTCCATTTCCGTGTGCAGTGTTTCGGGCTGAATACGCAATTTGCGGGCAGTTTCGTGCCACAGCGACATACGCGCTTCCACTTGAGCCAGTGTGTCGGGGTCCAGATCGCAGTGTTTCAGGTAATTGCCCAGATCGTAACTGGCTTCCCGAATCAATATTTCGCCTTCAGTCAGAGTTTTGACCACGCCTTCCAGCGCCGGGTCCCTTGTGCTTAGGTGGCTTAGCTTCTCGATTACCTGGGTGAGTTGATCGAGCAGGGCGTCTTCATTCTGTGCCAGTACATTGCTTGCGTGTTGGGTGCCCTCGATCAATTCGGCGCCATGGCTCAACCGATCAAAGTCACTGCTGAGCGTTTCCCATTCGCCGGCCTTAGGGTTCACCTTGCTCAGTGAGTCCAGTTTCCACTGAAGATTTTCAAGGCGTGCAGCTCGGTCTTCTTGACTGCTTTGCGCTTGTTTCAGGGCTTTCTCAGCATTTTTCAAGCGGAAATAGCTTTGACTCGTCGCTTGGAGAAGCTCGTTGTGTTGACCGAAGTCGTCCAGCAGGCGCAATTGTTCCCCAGGCTTTGCAAGCGTCTGAAACGCATGTTGCCCATGAATGTCGATCAAGGTTTCTGACAATTCTTTCAGCGTACTTGCAGGGACAGGTGTACCGTTGATGTAGGCTTTTGACCTGCCATTGGATTCAATGGCCCGGCGAAGGTGGAGTTCGCCCTCGCTGCAGTCAATCGATTGCTCGTCGAGAATGGCTTTGGCCGCTGGGTTCAACTCGAATACCGCGGTGATATTGGCACGTTCACAACCTTCCCGAACTTGCGATGCATCGGCGCGTGCACCAAGGCACAGCGACAGCGCATCGATCAAAATGGATTTGCCTGCGCCAGTTTCTCCGGACAACACCGACATGCCAGGTGCGAAATGCAAATCGAGTTTGTCAACAATAACGAAATCTTGAATGGTCAAACTACTTAGCATGGCCGCTGTCTCTGAGTCCTCGAGTTTTGTGGGGGGCTTCCGTGGGGCTTGCACTCCAATGCAGTTTTTGCCTCAACATGGCGAAGTAATCATAGCGCGCCGGATGCAAAAGCTGGATAGGGTGCGGTGACACCTTGATCCGAATTTGGTCACCCACTTTGGCACGGCCATTGAACTGCATGTCAAAGTGCACGCCGGTTTGCTTGCCGCCCGTAACGTGGATGTCAATCGTGCTGTGTTGGGGTAACGCAATGGGTCGGTTGGTTAGGGCATGTGGCGCCACTGGCACGATCAACAAGCCAGCCAGGCTTGGGTGCAAAATCGGGCCGTCCGCCGACAAGGCATAGGCTGTGGAACCCGTGGGTGTCGAGATAATCAGACCGTCTGCTCTCAGGTCGTACATAAATGTACCATCGACTTCTACACGCAGTTCAACCATGCCGCCCACGATACCGCGACTGATCACAATGTCGTTTAAGGCGATGTGATTTTCTACCACCTTGCCTTGACGTAAAATTTGCCCCTGAAGGTAGGCCCGATTCTCAGAGACTGATTGACCATTGATGGTGTCGATCAGGGTGGGGTTGATGTCGTCGAGGCGAATGTCGGTGAGAAAACCCAGCCGGCCCTGGTTGATACCTATGAGGGGAATATTGCAGTCGGCCAGTTCTCTGGCTGTACCCAGAAAAGTACCATCGCCGCCGATGATGACCGCAATTTTTGCTTTTCTCTTGATTTGGGCCAAACTGGCAAATTCAAAGTTGGCTTGATCGCATTCGGGTTTTGATTTTTTGGAGGCCCCGATGCTCAACATGGAATCGCAAACCAGCACATGGAAGGCGTTGGCGGCCAGCAAGTCAACCACGCTTCGCCAAATGGCCTGTTTTGGGGAGGCGCCGTGTTTGGCAAACACTGCAATGCACATCCCTTTCTGTTTCGGCATTCTTGATTCCCTGTTTTTGTCGTAAAGTGAAGCCTTGGTCTTAATCCTAAGCCCAATCGTATCGCAACACGCATTTGAAGTGACATTGATGATAGACGAACGCGCCCGTTCCATACTGAAAACATTGGTTGAAAGGTACATCACCGAGGGCAACCCGGTGGGTTCAAGGGCTTTGTCCAAGTATTCAACGCTTGATTTGAGCCCGGCCACGATTCGAAACGTAATGGCTGATCTCGAAGAGTTGCGTCTGGTGGTATCGCCCCACACCTCGGCAGGACGTGTGCCCACCCCCCAGGGTTACCGCATGTTTGTTGACTCCCTTCTGACTGTAAAGCCTTTGGCCATCGATGTACAAACAGCCTTGAGTGGGGGCATTCAGCGCGAGGACCCCAATCGCGTGCTCAACAAGGCAGTGAACTTGCTTTCCAGTTTGTCCTCTTTCGCCGGGGTGATTACGGCGCCGAAAAAAAGCTGCGCTGTTTCGGCATGTGGAGTTTTTGAGTCTGTCGGATCGCAAAGTATTGCTAATCATCGTCACACCCGATGGGGATGTGCAAAACCGGATCCTGATTGTCGAGAAGCCTTACACACAAAGCGAATTGACGATGGCTGCGAATTTTTTCAATCAGCATTTCGCCGGGCTGAGCTTTCAGCAGGCCAAACAGAGGTTGTCGGAAGAGCTCCACCAAATCAGCCAGGATATTAGCAAATTGATGCAGGCCGCCGTTAATGCGGGCACGGAGGCGGAGGAAAGTCAGGCAGACGGCGTGTTGCTGTCGGGCGAGCGAAAGCTGCTGGATGTGTCGGATTTGTCGACAGACATGGAGCGCTTGAAAAAGATGTTTGGTGTGTTTGAACAACGTACTGCATTGCTGCGTTTGCTTGAAAGCTCCAACCGGGCTGAAGGCGTGCAAATTTTCATCGGTGGTGATTCCAGCTTGGTGCCCATGGAGGAAATGAGTGTGATTTCGGCGCCTTACCAGATCAATGGCGAGGTGGTAGGCACCTTGGGCGTCATTGGTCCCACACGGATGGCCTACGAGCGATTGATTCCGATTGTTGACATCACATCCAAGTTGGTTTCTTCCGCTTTGTCGGATCCGGAGTAGGTCGCCCCACCCTGACTGTCAGCTTTGGGTATACTTTCAGGCTTGTTGTTCATTAGGTAGTATCCATGCGCACCGAAGCCCCATTTCGTCACGGCACGCCCCAGAAAACAGCTGTTTTGCTTGTTAACCTTGGCACTCCCGACAATGCAGACACACCATCGCTTCGGCGTTATCTGAAGGAGTTTTTGTCAGATCCGCGTGTGGTTGAAATTCCAAAATTGATCTGGTGGATCATCTTGAACGGCATCATTCTCCAGATCCGCCCCAAAAAATCTGCAGCCAAGTACGCCACCGTATGGACTGATGAGGGCTCTCCGTTGTTGGCGATTGGCAAAAGGCAGGTCAAGGCTCTTAGTGAAGCCTTTAAGGCTCGGAGATGGGATGTCCGAGTGGACTTGGCGATGCGTTACGGTAACCCTTCGGTGGCCAGTCGAATGGACCAGCTTCGCAAAGATGGCTATGACCGTGTTTTGGTGTTCCCCTTGTACCCTCAATATGCGGCGGCCACGACTGCGTCTGTGTTTGATGCGGTGTTTGACTGGGCCAAGCCAGTCCGCAATATTCCAGAATTGCGCCTGGTGAAGCATTATCACGATCACCCGGCATACATTCATGCCTTGGCTGAGAGCGTGCGCAAACACTGGCAAGTTAATGGTCGCCCGAATTTTGATCAGGGTGATGTGCTGTTGTTCAGTTTTCATGGTGTGCCTGAAATGACCTTGCTCAAGGGCGACCCCTACCATTGCGAATGTTATAAAACTGCGCGCCTTTTGGGCGAAGAGTTGGGACTGCAAAAAGGCAACTACCGGGTTACGTTCCAAAGCCGGTTCGGCAAGGCCAAATGGCTGGAGCCATACACCGATAAAACCCTGGAAGCCCTGGGGCAAGCCGGTACCAAGCGAATCGATGTGATGTGTCCCGGTTTCATGGCCGATTGCCTTGAAACGCTTGAGGAAATCAATCAGGAAGGCCGTGAAGACTTTCAGCATGCCGGTGGTGGTGAGTTTCATTACATTCCTTGCTTGAATGACAGTGAACTGGCCGCGGCCATGTTGTCCGAAATTACTGCTCAGCACATGCAGGGCTGGCCAGTCGATATGGGTTACGAGGAATCCATGGCTCAAGAGTTGGCCGAAAGCCGCAAGCTGGCTTTGGAAATGGGAGCCCAGTAAAAATCTCGTATCTTTTTTGGGCTTGTGTGTGAATGGGGGCTTGAAATTGACGTTCAAGCCCCCATTTGTCGTCCATAGTGGGGGCGGTCAATACACTTTTTGACGCCTCTTTCGATTTTATATGGAGGAAAAGACATGTCAGAGCCCACTGGAAAGCCGAACACAGACGAACAAACGTCTGCCCAGGCACCAGAAGGTCAGCAGCAAGGCGCGCAGACCCAACAAGAAACCGAGCAGGCTGTTCAGCAAGAAGCGCCCCAAGATGAAATCTCCGTACTCAAGGCTGCATTGGAAAATGCACACCACGAAGTTGAGAAATCCAAAGAGGTTTATCTGCGTCTGGCCGCTGACATGGAGAATCTGCGTCGCCGTACGCAGGAGGACGTAGCCAAAGCTCACAAGTACGCCATTGAATCATTCGCAGAGTCTTTGGTTCCTGTACGCGACAGCCTGGAAATGGCTTTGGCAGTGGAAAACCAAACCCCTGAAGCTTTGAAAGATGGTGTTGCTGCGACTCTGCGTCAGCTCGAAGCCGCATTCGAGCGCGGCAAGGTGGTGGTGTTGAACCCGGTTGGCGAGAAATTCAACCCTAACCAACACCAGGCTGTGGCGATGGTTCCAGGCGATTCGGTTGATCCCCCTGTGGCGTCTAACCATGTGGTGGCGGTGTTGCAGAAGGGTTATTTAATCAATGACCGTGTGTTGCGACCTGCTTTGGTCTCAGTGGCACAGTGAGTGGTGCAATAAATTTTTTGAGGCTGGGCTGGAAAAACCCTTGAACTGAAGGGGTTAAACCCCATATCAGGCTTAACTGAACATTACTGAATTTAGAAATCACGGAGAAATTCATGGGAAAGATTATTGGCATTGACTTGGGTACCACCAATTCTTGCGTGGCAGTGTTTGAAGGCGGTGGCTACAAAGTGATCGAAAACTCGGAAGGTGCCCGCACAACTCCTTCAATTATCGCTTACATGGAAGACGGTGAGATTCTGGTCGGGGCACCCGCCAAGCGCCAGGCTGTGACCAATCCCAAGAACACCTTGTATGCTGTAAAGCGTTTGATTGGCCGCAAGTTTGAAGATGCCGAAGTGCAAAAAGACATCGACATGATGCCTTTTTCCATCATGAAAGCTGACAACGGCGACGCATGGGTTAGCGTGCGCGATCAAAAACTGGCACCTCCCCAGGTGTCGGCTGAAGTGCTGCGCAAAATGAAGAAAACTGCCGAAGATTATTTGGGTGAAGAGGTGACCGAGGCTGTGATTACCGTGCCTGCCTACTTCAACGACAGTCAGCGTCAGGCTACGAAAGATGCCGGTCGCATCGCGGGCCTCGACGTAAAGCGCATCATTAACGAGCCCACCGCAGCCGCTTTGGCGTTCGGTATGGACAAGGCCGAGAAGGGCGACCGCAAAATTGCCGTATATGACTTGGGTGGTGGTACCTTCGACGTGTCCATCATTGAGATTGCCGACATCGATGGTGAGAAGCAGTTTGAAGTGTTGTCAACGAATGGTGACACATTCTTGGGTGGCGAAGACTTCGACCAGCGCATCATCGACCACATCATCGACGAGTTCAAAAAGAACAATGGCGTTGATTTGTCGAAAGATCCAATTGCTTTGCAGCGTATCAAGGCCGCGGCTGAGCGCGCAAAAATTGAACTGTCCTCTTCGCAGCAAACTGAAATCAACGAGCCCTACATTGCAATGGCCAATGGTGCACCTGTGCACCTGACCACCAAGCTGAGCCGCTCCAAGCTGGAAGCGTTGGTTGAAGACCTGATTGCCCGCACTGTAGAGCCCATGAAAATGGCTTTGAAAGATGCCGGTGTGTCCACTTCGCAAATTGATGACGTGATCCTGGTGGGCGGTATGACCCGCATGCCGAAGGTTCAGGAGGCTGTGAAAAACTTCTTCGGCAAGGAACCCCGCAAAGACGTGAACCCCGATGAGGCCGTGGCTGCCGGCGCTGCCATTCAAGGTTCCGTGCTGAGTGGTGATCGCAAAGATGTCTTGTTGCTGGATGTAACACCGCTGTCTCTGGGTATCGAGACCATGGGTGGCGTGATGACCAAGATGATCGAGAAAAACACGACCATTCCGACCAAATTCAGCCAGGTGTTTTCAACTGCAGACGACAACCAGCCTGCAGTAACCATCAAGGTGTTCCAGGGGGAGCGCCAAATGGCCAACGACAACAAGAGCTTGGGTGAATTTAATCTGGAAGGTATTCCACCCGCGCCACGAGGTGTGCCACAAATTGAAGTGACTTTCGACATTGACGCAAACGGTATTTTGCATGTGTCAGCGAAAGACAAGGGCACTGGCAAAGAAAACAAGATTGTGATCAAAGCCAACTCTGGTTTGAGTGAAGATGAGATCCAGAAAATGGTGAAAGACGCTGAAGCCAATGCAGCGGATGACGCCAAGCGCCGTGAATTGGCTGAAGCCAAGAACCAGGCTGACGCACTGGTGCACAGCACCCGCAAGTCACTGGGTGAATATGGTGACAAGCTGGACGCAGGCGAAAAGGAAAAAATTGAAGCTGCTTGCAAAGCCTTGGAAGAGGCCGCCAAGGGCGACGACAAAGACGCAATTGATGCCCGTACGAAGGAATTGGCTGAGTCAGCCCAGAAATTGGGCGAGAAGATGTACGCCGACATGCAGGCTCAACAGGCTGCTGAAGGTGCTGCAGCCGGTGCAAACCCAGGTGGCGCTGAGCAGCAGTCTTCTTCCAAGAAAGACGATGCTGACGATGTAGTAGATGCAGACTTCAAGGAAGTGAAAGACAAGTGATGTTGGCAGCGAAGCACCTGTGGGTGCTTCGCCGAAAACCAAGGGCACACTGGCTGGCTGCATATGTTGCGGTTTTTCAGTGAAGCCCTTTTTGTACGAATAAAAGCAGTGTTTCGCGAACAGCTGCACGAATTGAGACTGACATGGCAAAACGGGACTTCTACGAGATTTTGGGTGTACAAAAAAATGCCACCGACGATGAGCTGAAAAAAGCCTATCGAAAAATGGCCATGAAGTATCACCCCGACCGCAATCCAGACAGCAAGGATGCGGAGGCCAAGTTCAAAGAGGCCAAAGAAGCCTACGAGATGTTGACCGACCCCAAAAAGCGTGCCGCTTATGATCGGCATGGTCATGCGGGTGTAGACCCGAATATGGGTGGCGGCGGTGCCGGCGGCTTCTCGGATTTCTCAGACGCGTTTGGCGATATTTTCGGAGATATTTTTGGCGGCCGGGCAGGTGGGGGCTCTCGCCAGTCGCAGATGTACCGGGGCTCAGACCTGAAGTACAACATGGAAATTACGCTGGAGCAGGCAGCCAAAGGTTTTGATACCCAAATCCGTGTGCCAGTGTGGGACAACTGCGGTACTTGCTCGGGAAGTGGTGCCAAGCCGGGCACCAAGCCTGAAACTTGTTCAACCTGTGGTGGGTCGGGTGCGGTGCGCATGACGCAGGGCTTTTTCAGCGTGCAGCAGACCTGTCCGAAGTGCCATGGCACCGGTAAGATGATTCCGCACCCATGCCACGACTGTGAGGGTTTGGGTCGCAAGAAGACCAACAAGACGCTGGAAGTGAAAGTGCCTGCTGGCATAGACGACGGAATGCGTATTCGCTTGAGTGGCAAGGGTGAACCTGGGGTTAATGGCGGGCCTGCAGGTGACCTCTATGTGGAAGTGCATTTGAAAGAACACGCGGTTTTTCAGCGTGATGGTGATGACCTGCATTGTGAAATGCCGGTTTCATTTGCCGCTGCTGCGTTGGGTGGAACCATTGAGGTGCCCACTTTGGGAGGTAAAGCTTCATTCGACATTCCCGAAGGAACGCAGACTGGAAAGACCTTCCGTTTGCGAGGCAAGGGCATCAAGGGTGTGCGCTCATCCTATCCGGGTGATTTGTTCTGTCACATTGTGGTGGAAACACCGGTGCGTTTGTCAGAGCGTCAAAAAGAATTGCTCAAGGAGTTTGAGCAATCGTGTACGGCTGATGGTGACAAGCATTCACCACGCGCGAAGAGCTGGATGGACAAGGTGAAAGACTTTTTCGGCTGAACGGCATGTCGCGCATCATGCTCGCGCAAGCCGCAAGCAGCCGCAACTCGCCCGCTTTGTTAGCGGGTGCGCTTAGGGTGATGAATCAACAACAAGGGGGGTCTTCAGGCTTTCTGGCGCGAAAGGGTATGCGGCTGGGCCAGCTGAAGCAAACGAGCAGCAGGGAACGCGGCTGGGCCATCGAAGCAAAAACGTGCAGCCATGATGTGCGACTTACGCGGGAATGATACTGTCGGCGCCGCTGCCGCCCGTGGCTTCATAACCCAGGCGAACATAGATGGGGGCAAATGGTTCAGCCTGTGTCACTTTCACCAAACCCTCGCGGGTCAGTTCCAGCATGGCGATGAAGTTGACCACCACCACAGGTACGCCACGTTCAACGTCGAACATGTCGAAAAACTCAACAAACTTCTGGGTTTGAAGGCGGCGCAAAATCATGGTCATGTGCTCACGCACTGACAGTTCTTCGCGCGAAATGGTGTGAGCCTTGACCAGGGACGCACGGCGCAAAATCGCCTGCCAGGCGTCCCGAAGTTCTTCGGGGTTTACATCAGGAAAACGTTCAACAGTATTCGGGTCGTGGAAGGCGTGAGCAATCCAGAAATCCCGGCCCACCAGTGGTACCTTGTCGAGTTCTTGGGCTGCCAGCTTCATTTGCTCATATTCAATCAGGCGGCGAGCCAGCTCGGCGCGCGGATCTTCCGCTTCTTCCTCACCGTCTTTGGGAATCACGGGCAACAGCATTCGAGATTTGATCTCAATCAGCATGGCGGCCATGAGCAGGTATTCAGCAGCCAATTCAAGGTTGCGGGTGCGAATCTCTTCAATGTAGGTGAGGTACTGGCGGGTCAACTCCGCCATTGGAATGTCCAGAATATTGAAGTTTTGCTTGCGGATCAGGTAAAGCAGCAAATCCAGAGGACCTTCAAAAGCCTCCAGAAAGACCTCCAGCGCGTCTGGCGGTATATAGAGATCCTTGGGCATATTGAACAGCGGGGCACCATACAGGCGGGCCAAACCAACCCCATCCACCGTATCGGGGGTGCTGTCGTTCGGGTTCAGTACACTGATGTCGTCGAGTTCGCTGCTCAAAGTGGGTGCACTTTATTTGCTTTGATACACATAGGGTTTTTGCGGCACCCTGGCTTGCTTGAATCCCTCTTGCAAACTCCGGTCCAGTTGCTTGTCCCACAATAGGGCGCGACCCTTTTGCTGTTCGTTTTCCAGATGGGGACGTTCAGTCTTGAGTTGTGTTAAAAACTGGGTTGCTTCAGATTCGTATTGCATAGTGGCGTGCCAAATAAATGGTTTTTAAAGGACATTTCTATTTTATCAGGCGCCAGCCCGATCCTCGATGGAAATTGCATGGGCGTGTGCCATCGCTGCAGAAAAGTCGATTTGTATTTGCCCGGCATGGAGCTGAGCCATGAAACCACTGCGTTTGAACAGGGATAACGCCTGACTGTTCAAGCCGCAAAAGATCAGTGTGTGACCCGCACGCTGTAAGTCAGTGTTCAGTTCTTCAAGGCATTCCAGCGCTGTGGTGTCGATTGAAATGGTTTGATGAAGGTCGAGAACTAAAATTCGAGTGGTCTTGCTGGTGTTCAGAATCAGATTCTCTATCTTCCCGACCACTGCAAAGAAGAGAGATCCATAAATTGTGTAGGCCACAATACCCTTGGCGCGGTCTTCATCTTTGAGGTAAACGGGAATAAATTCGGTGAGCGTGGATACCCGGTAAATGAAAAATACCCCGGCTAGCACCAGGCCAACCTCAACAGCCACGGTCAGGTCAACAATCACGGTGAGTAGAAAGGTGGCCAGCATGATTATTTTGTAGACATTGCTGTACTGCTTCAGTTTTGGGAATTCTCGCCATTCCCCCATGTTGTAGGCCACGAACATGAGCACCGCCGACAATACCGGCAAGGGGATGTGAAAAGCCAGTGGTGCAGCCAGCAGCATTATGATCAGGAGCACCAATGAATGGATGATGCCCGCAATCGGCGAGCTGCCCCCAGAACGGATATTGGTCACTGTGCGGGCAATGGTTCCGGTAGCGGGCATGCCGCCAAACAGCGGAGAGGCGATATTGGCCAGGCCTTGGGCCATCAGTTCCTGGTTGGGGTCGTGTTTTTCGTGAGTAATGCCATCGGCCACTCGCGCGCAAAGCAGGGATTCAATTGCGCATAAAAATGCGATGGTCAAGGTGGGGCCGATCAGGGTTTGTACACTGGCAATTTCGATGGATGGCCATGACAGCGTGGGCAGACTTCTTGGAATTTCGCCGAACTTGCTGCCGATTGTTTCAACATTCAAGCCCAGGATGTAAGCCGCCAGTGTGCCCGCGACCAGCAGAATGACTGAACCCGGAACACTTTGAAGTATTTTCGGGAATGTACCTTCAGCGCGTCCTCGGCTGAGCATGGAAAATAGTTTTGGCCACAGAAAAAGGAATGCGAGGCTGACGCTGGCCAAAAGGAACGCGGACCAGTTGAGGCCGGGAATGGCTTGAATCAATGCCCAGTTCTTCTCAAAAAAATTGCCCTGAGTCACGTCGATGTTCAAACCAAAGAAGTCTTTGATTTGTGACAGGGCAATTAGGACCGCAATTCCGTTTGTGAAGCCAATTACAATGCTGACGGGAATGAGCCGAACCAAGCTGCCAAGGCCAGTCAGGCCCATGAGAAACAGCAGCGCCCCCGCCATGAGTGTGCAGACAATCAGATTGGCCACACCATATTGGTTGACGATCCCGAGCACGACTACGATAAACGCACCAGCAGGGCCGCCGATCTGAACGCTGGAGCCACCAAAGGCGGAAATAATGAAGCCCGCTACGATTGCGGTAAACAGGCCTGTTTGTGGCTCAAGCCCACTGGCGATTGCAAACGCCATGGCCAACGGCAACGCCACGACCCCCACGGTAATACCGGCGCCCAAATCTTTCAAAAAACGCTGGAAGTTGTATCCCTGCAAGCTCTCAACAATTCGTGGTTTGAATGGCTTGAGCGTTTTGAAAAATTGAGGCGTGGCCATGGTTTCCTTTTAGCTGATCTTCATTCCTGGCGTCAGTTTGCCCGAGGCGGTGAGTGTGCTCAGCGCAGTATCGTCGTCGCTGGCAGCGCACAACACCATGCCTTCAGAAAGCCCAAACTTCATTTTGCGTGGCGCCAGGTTGGCGACTACCACCACATATTGACCAAGCAGTTGCGCTGGTTGATAGTGCGCGGCAATGCCGGAAAAAATATTGCGTGGCTTTTCTTCGCCAAGATCAACCGTGAGTTGAAGCAGCTTGGTCGATCCTTCAACCGCTTTGCACTCTTTAACCAATCCAATTCGCAGATCGATCTTTGCGAAGTCATCAATGTTGATGAAATCATCTGACGCGTTGCTTGCGGTCTGATTGGCAGGTTTTTTTGTATCAGCTTTTATCGGAGCAGTTGCGGCAGGAGCCAATGATTGTTTGTTGGCTTCAATCAATCCATCAATCTGTTTTTGGTCCACACGCTGCATCAGATGCTTGAAAGCCTGCACAGGTGTTGAACTGCTCAGCGGTGTGTTCACGTCGGCCCACGTCATTGGGGCAACACCCAGAATACTCTCGGCATTGCCAGCCAGCACCGGTAGCACGGGTTTCAAATACAGGGTTAGCAGTCTGAATGCCTCCAGACAAATCGAACAGGCGGTTTGCAATTCAACCTGCTTGTCCGGGTTCTTTGCCAATTCCCATGGCTTTTCCTGATCTACATAAGCGTTGACTTTGTCGGCACAGGCCATGACTTCCCGAATGGCTTTGCCGTACTCACGTTCGTCATAGTGCGTGGCAATTGTTGCGGCTTGGGCGCGAATCTCCTCAAGCAAGGGATGTTGCATGGCTGAATCCAGCACGCGGCCTTCAAAATTCTTCACCAAAAAGCCTGCGCTACGGCTGGCAATGTTGATGTATTTGCCAACCAAATCGCTGTTTACGCGCGCTGTGAAATCGGTAAAACTCAAGTCCAGGTCTTCCATGGTGGAATTGAGCTTGGCTGCAAAGTAATAGCGCAGCCACTCCGGGTTCAAACCTTGTTTAATAAAGCTTTCCGCAGTAATGAACGTGCCGCGGCTTTTGCTCATTTTTGCGCCGTCTACAGTCAGGAAACCGTGTGCGTTGACCTTGGTGGGCGTGCGCAAACCGGCAAACTGAAGCATGGCGGGCCAGAACAGGGCATGGAAGTAAAGAATGTCTTTGCCGATGAAGTGAATCATCTCGGTGTTGGTGTCGGTTTTCAGGAATTCCTGATAATCCACGCCAATGCGTTCGCACAGGTTTTGGAAGCTGGCGAAGTAACCCACCGGTGCGTCTAGCCACACATAGAAGTATTTGCCAGGTGCGTCTGGGATTTCAAATCCGAAGTAGGGTGCGTCGCGGGAAATGTCCCAGTCAGCCAGTTTGCCACTGCCTTCTTCGCCCAGCCATTCTTGCATTTTCCGGCTGGCTTCAACTTGAAGGCGGCCCTCGCTCTGCGTCCATTGGCGGAGGAAATTCTCGCATCGCGGGTCTGAAAGCTTGAAGAAGTAATGGTCAGAGCTTTTGCGCACAGGCGCTGCGCCCGATACAGTGGAGTAGGCGTTTTTCAGTTCGGTGGGCTGGTAAGTGGCGCCGCACACCTCGCAGGAATCTCCGTATTGGTCTTTTGCGCCGCACTTCGGGCATTCGCCCTTGATGAAGCGGTCCGGCAAAAACATTTCCTTCACTGGGTCGTAAAACTGTTCCACCGAGCGGGTTTGAATGAGCCCTGCATCGCGCAAACGTGTGTAAATGGTCTCGCAATGGGCCTTGTTCTCTGGCGCGTTGGTGGAATAGTAGTTGTCAAAGCCCACGTGGAAGCTGGCGAAGTCCCGCTGATGCTCTGTGCTCACGCGCGCGATCAGTTCTTCCGGACTGATACCCTCGGCTTGTGCGCGCAGCATGACCGGTGTGCCGTGTGTGTCGTCGGCACACACGTAATACACCTCGTTACTTTGCATTTTCTGAAAGCGGACCCAGATGTCAGTTTGAATGTATTCGACCAGGTGGCCCAAGTGAATGGCGCCATTGGCATAGGGCAGGGCAGAGGTAACAAGAATTCGGCGAGTCACGGTGTTGTTCTTTGAGGTTGTTCTAAACGCAATGCGTTATTGTACGCGCGATTGAACTAGGGAAGAGTCTGGCCAGTGGTGCCCGGGACCGGAATCGAACCGGTACGCCCCTTTTACGGTAAGCGACGGATTTTAAGTCCGTTGTGTCTACCAATTTCACCACCCGGGCTGATGGCTTGAAAAACTTGGAGGCGGGGGTCGGAATCGAACCGGCGTACACGGAGTTGCAGTCCGCTGCATGACCACTCTGCCACCCCGCCAAGGGTGTTCCACCAAAATGTGGCGGGCAAAGAAAAGGGGAAGTGTATCACTTCCCCTTAGGAATTTGGAGCGGGAAACGAGACTCGAACTCGCGACCTATACCTTGGCAAGGTATCGCTCTACCAACTGAGCTATTCCCGCGTTTCAACAACGTGTCGTCGTTGAGAGAACGAAATTATAGCAAGAAAAATTTTTGTGTCAAACGTTTTTGCAAAATAATTTCATTTATTTTTCGGCTGCCTAAATGTTGTGCAAACCCAAGCCAGTTGCGGCTTTCGGGGAAGTTGCTCTTTTCGGTTTCAAGCTATTGATTCTGTTGTGAAATGTAGTTATTCCAACCACGTTTGCGCAAATCGCAGGCCGGGCATTCGCCACAACCGAACCCCCAGTCATGTTTGTGACTTCTGTCGCCTGTGTAACAGGTGTGGGTGTCGCGGACTATGATCTCGAGTAATTTTTTGCCACCGAGTTGCTCGCCCAACTGAAACGTTTCGGTTTTATCAATCCACATGAGTGGCGTTTCAAATCGAAAAGAGCCGGCCATGCCAAGGTTGGTGGCCACTTGTAAGGCCTTCAACGTGTCTTCGCGGCAGTCAGGGTAGCCGGAAAAATCGGTTTGACACATGCCGCCCACCAGTGTCGACAAACCTCTTCGGTATGCCACCGCTGATGAAATCAAAAAGAACACCAGGTTACGTCCCGGCACAAAAGTATTGGGCAAACCTGTTTCGTTCAGCTCGATCTCGCGCTCTTCGGTTAGCGCACAATCGGAAATTTGTCCCAGCCAGCTCAGGTTAATCACGCGGTCCTCGCCGAGCTTGTGCGCCCATTCGGGAAACTGTTCGCGTACCCTCTCCAGCACGGTCAGTCTGCATTCCAGTTCAATGCGATGCCGCTGCCCATAGTCAAAACCGATGGTTTCAACGTGCTCGAATTTGGAAAGTGCCCAGGCCAGGCAAACGGTGCTGTCTTGCCCGCCTGAGAACAGCACTAGCGCTTTTTTGTTCATATGTCAGGGGATAGTGGGGTTGCGCGAAACGGTTATTTTAACTGTACAAACAAAAAACCCCGCGATTGCGCGGGGTTTTTGACCAAGCGAATGGTTTTAGAGGGCTGAGTAGATTCTCAGCTGGCCATGCCTGCAGAAATTGCGTATTTCACCAGTTGAACGCTTGAATCAAGGTTCAGTTTTTGCAGCAAACGTGCTCGATAGGCGTCAATGGTACGTGGTGAAACCTTGAGCAATTCAGCGATTTCGCGGCGAGGGCGACCTTGGGCGATCAAGGTCAGTACCTGGCGCTCGCGGCGAGTCAACTGGGCACCTTCGTCTTGATCGGCGAGCGTGTTAATCTGGTTGCCTGAGTTTTGCGGCTCGGAAGGACTGTATGAGGAGGAGGGTCGGTTGCTGACCAGCTCGGGAGCCACGTATCGGGCGCCAGCGGCCACAGTGTCAATCGCTTCTCTGAGCGTTTCCACGGAAGACTGGCGACCAACGCAGGCCCAGACTCCGGGTTTGAATGCCATGGCCAGTATGTCCTGAGCGTTTCCTTCACATACCAGAACCACGCGAACATCAGAATAGCTGGATCCGATGTGTTGAACGACCGCTTCGCCGTGTCTGTTGCCTTTTTCGATGGTAATGACCACGATTCGGGTTTCAGCGTTGGCCAGGTGGTTGTCGATTTCTTCCAGTGTGGTCCGGTTGGTTACGAACATGGGTTGCAGACTGATTGTCCTGCCCGGGGGGCTACTTGGAATGCCCGTTTCGCGGGGCGTTACTGGTCGACCTGCCAAGCCCTTTTCATTCTTCATAGTCCCACCCATGTGTGGCTGGCTTGGCCAGCTCGGTATTAAGGTCATCGTTCGCCCCGCTATTTGATTTGTTTGGGTTGCTGCATATTCGATTTGTACTTCAGGCGATAAATTTTGGATTCAAGGCTGAGTAGGTAATTTCAAGCGGGTTAATTACTTTGGGGGACATCGCATTTCGGCGGGCTATGTAAGCAAATAGACAATACAAGTACTGTTCTGGAATCGGAACTTTTGCTAGTATCCCTTAGCTAGGGGATACTTAGGAGTTACATCCCCCGTGTTGGGTGGCCCTATTCAGTGGTTTGAGCAGTAAAACTTGGCCTTTTTGACAAAACCAAAGTCCAGCTCGACTGTAAATTAACAGTATCAGGACGTATCAAACACACACAGATGACTTCATCTCGGGGACAGCCAGGTTGAGAGAAGAGCTCGCTTCTTTAATTGAACGAATTGCAAATCGCGATCGAAAGGCGTTTGAGGAGTTGTATCAACTCACGTCACGAAAGATGTTTGCGGTCGCGTTGCGCATAGTTCGGGAGCCCGGTCTGGCTCAGGACGTGTTGCAAGACGCCTATATTCGTCTCTGGCGATACGCCCATACATTCAACAACAAATTGTCTGCGCCTGAAACCTGGTTGCATCAGGTGGTGAGGAACAGGGCGCTTGATTTGATCGCCCAGCAAAGTCATACCGTGAATTCGATTTCCCTGGACCAGTTTTCTGACCAAGATGACGAACCCAACGAACTGGTGTTTGAAGCCCATTCGACCAGTACTGACGACAAGGAAACCAGCCGGGTGATGCAAGCGTGCGTGGAGCGCCTTGAAGGGAAATACCGTCAAGTGCTGACCTTGGCTTACACGCATGGCATGAGCCATGCTGAGATCTCGGAACATCTTGATGTGCCGCTTGGTACGGTGAAGACTTGGGTTCGCAGAGGTCTGATTGAATTGAAGACTGTATACGATGAATTTCAGTCCGAAGGTTTGGCAACCATGGCCGCGAGCAACTCGCGACGCCAGGATGCAGAGCAATCCGGATTCATGGCATAAGGGGGCCGCATGACTGACGATGACAAAAACTGGTTGGCTGCCGATTATGTGCTGGGTGTGATGCGGGGCGCAGAGCGCACCGCATTTGAAGGTCAATTGAGACTGGACCCTGTGCTTGCGAAGTCGGTTCTGAACTGGCAGGAGCGGCTCAGCCTCATCGATGCCAAGCCGCAGGTGCTGTATTCCGCCATGTCGGAAGCTGAGGTGGATGCGGCTTTGAGCAATGTTTTCGAGCGGGTGTGTCGTGCCATTGATGCACAGCCAGATGCAAAAACCCGTTTGGACAATCCGCTGGCCAAATTGACTCGCGAACAATTGGCGGGCATGCGTCCTGCTGTTGTTCGTTTGATCGCTTCGTACCTTGTATTGCTTGAACGACTCAAGGCGCAGCAACTGCGCATGGCTGGTTCGGCAGGCGCTGTATAACCAAGGGACTCGCAATGTCGGTTAAATATTTGTTCAAAGAAAGACTTGAAGCACTTTGGAACTTCGGTTTGAAACCGGAGA
This sequence comes from Limnobacter sp. CACIAM 66H1, assembly GCF_001601825.1. Taxonomy (GTDB): domain Bacteria; phylum Pseudomonadota; class Gammaproteobacteria; order Burkholderiales; family Burkholderiaceae_B; genus Limnobacter. The sequence goes on from NZ_LUJK01000023.1 coordinate 38,033, forward strand.
AGTCTTCGGAAACCGCTGCCGATGGCAGCAGTGCACCCGAAGTGTCCAATTCAAAGACCGTTGAAGGCGTGATTCGCAGCGCCTTGCCCCTGTTAAAGCGCGCGGCTTTGCTGTCAATTTTCGTGAATCTGGTGGCTCTTTTTCCTGCTGTATTTTCTTTACAGGTATACGACAGGGTTATTTACCGCTCCGGCCTCAACACACTGACAGCGTTGTTGATCGGCATGGGTATTTTGCTTGCCGCTGATTTGATTTTGCGCTCGTTCCGGGCCCGCGTGTTACGTGTTGCCGCGGTAAAAATCGACGGCCAGGTTGCCAGTAAATTGATGAACAAGATTCTTTCGATTCCATTGCGGCAGCTTGAGGCACGTTCAACTGCTGCCTGGTATTCGCTGTTTAAGGACGTTGACACCGTGCGCGTGGTGTGGAGTGGCGCTGTGGCCATGACCATTCTGGATCTGCCATTTGCCATTCTGGCCATTGGTTTGATTGCCACAATCGCGTTGCCAGTGTTGCCGGTGGTGCTGATAGGTTTGGTGTGTTTGGCTGCTTTGTCCTGGTATAGCTCGGGTGAATTCCGAAAGCGCCGTGTGGAAGAGTTCTCGCGTGCTCGCCGACGCGACGAGGTGTTGGCTGAGGTTTGTCGTGGCCGTGAAGCGATCAAAAGCCTGGTGCAGGATGATTCCGCGAAGAGGGCCTGGGTATCGAGCTACAACTCCTGGGTTCAGGAGTCATTCCAGAAAAACGGTGAGATGGAGGATCAGCGCGAGCTGTCGGTTTCCATTATGTTGTGTGTGAACGTGGCAATCACTGCTGTTGGTGCCTATGCGGTAATCAATCAGTGGATGACTGTGGGTGGCCTGATTGCATCAAATATGTTGGCCGCCAAGGCTATTGGTCCTTTGGCTGCATTGTCCGGCCATTGGCGCTCGATTGCACATTCCCGTGAAGCCACAGACCGCTTGAACAAAGTGTTTGCCGCAGATGAGGAGAAGCAACACACTGGTTTGAGCCTGCCTATGCCTTCGGGCGCTTTGCGTCTTGAAAATGTGAGTTACCAGCACGTGGGCGCCCAGAAAGAGGTTGTGAAGTCCGTTTCCGCTCAGATTGGGCCGCGTGGTATCTATGGCCTGGCAGGCGACAACGGTGCGGGCAAATCAACCTTGCTGAAATTGCTGCGTGGTCTTTATGAGCCCCAAAGTGGCCGCGTGTTGCTCGATGAATATGATTTGTCGCAGTTTTCCCGCCAAGAGCTTTCCAAGTGGATTGGGTTTTTGCCCCAAACCTCTCAATTGTTTGAGGGCACGATTGTCGAAAACCTGCGTCGTTCCAATCCGGACGCCAGTGACGAGCAAATTTTGCTGGCCGCCAAGCGTTCAGGTGCGCATGAATTTATCGCGAAAATGCCGGATGGCTACATGACGCAGGTGGGTGAGGGTGGCAATCGCTTGTCCGGTGGACAACGCCGTCGGGTCGCCATTACTCAGGCTTTTTTATCAGATGCGCCGGTGTTGTTGCTGGATGAACCCACAAACGACCTGGATTTTGCAGCAGAAACCCACTTGATGGCTGTGTTCAAAAGCCTGGCCACAGTGAAGACCATCATCATGGTGACGCATTCGGTGCGTTTAATGTCGATTTGCGACAAGATTATTTATTTGGACAAGGCTTCGAAATTGCATGTAGGTGCAACGCCCGAGATGTTGAAACTGCTGTACGGCATTTCAGTGCCTAAGCCGGTGCCTGCTGCGCCCAAGGCTGCGTCACAAGTGACATCGGAGGCCTCCAAGCAAGCACTCGAGGCCAATGGCGCCGAAGGGAAAGCAAATACGGATGCGGGCGGTAAGGCCGCTCAAGCCTGATGAGCGAAGGTCGAGAAATCATGAAGTCCAACAATGCATTGGCCGAAGTCGGCAAGAATGATCTGAAGCCCTATGAGGTCCCCGCCCTTTACAAACCCAGTGGTGGCGGATTCGACACCAAAAGCAGGTTTGCCCTGGGTTTGATTGCGCTGTCTTTGTTCGCATCCTTGTTCATCCGCGTTGACCAAGTGGTCACTGCGCCGGGCAAGGTAATTCCCTCGACTCGTGTTAAAAGCATTCAGCACTTGGAAGGCGGTATTGTTCAGGACCTGGCTGTGAAGGAAGGTGATTTGGTCAAGGAAGGGGCCATGCTGGTCCAGCTGAACCTGGCCACTTCCGGCATCAACATCGAGGAATTGAAAAGCCGCCGTGCTGCTCTGGAGATGAGCCGTGCCCGTTTGTTGGGCGAGGCCTCCGGCAAAGCACCCGAATACCCGGCAGAGATTGTTGCGGATTACCCGGATTTGTACCGCACCGAGCAGGCGACCTACATTGCGCGTGTAACCGAGTTGGAAGGTATTTTGGGTGTAAACGACAGCCAAATGCTGGGGAACCAGGGCAAGGTGGGCGAGTTGCAAGCCAAGCTTGAAGGCTTGGAGAATCGCGCAGTGACTACCCTGCGTGAACTGGAAATTACCCGAGAACTGGTTCGCGAACGCCTTGTGTCTCAGCTTGAATATTTGACCAAGAAACGTGATTACGACAGTTTGACTGCTGAAATTGCCTCAATGCGGCAAACCATTGCATCGGCCCAGGCCAGTGTTGGGCAAAGCCGCGCTCGCCGAGTGGAAGAAGAGGGCAAGTTCCGTCGCAGGGCTGCGGATGAGTTAACGACGCTGGAGCGACAACTGGCCAGTTTGAAGGATGAAATCGATCGAGCCAGTGATCAGCGCGACAGGGCTGTGATTCGTTCCCCGATTGATGGCGTGGTGAAAAACCTGAAGTTACAGGCTGTGGGCAACGTGGTTCGTCAGGGCGAGCCGATCATGGAAGTTGTTCCAGTCGATGAGGTGTTGGTGGTGGAAACACGACTGTCACCCGCAGACCGTGGTTACGTGACTATGGATCAACCTTCCGAAGTGAAGGTGTCGGCGTATGACTTTTTGCGCTATGGTACATTGCCCGGCAAGGTGACTCAAATTGCAGCGGATACCGACCCTGGAACCGAAGAAACCGGCCCTTATTATCGATTGATTGTGAGTACGGACAAGGCATTTTTTGGTACGCCTGATGCGCCCTTGCGCATTTCACCGGGCATGACCGCTGAAGTTGATATTAACGTGGGTTCGCAACCCTTTATTTATTACTTGTTGAAACCTGTATTGAAGCTGAAGCAAGAAGCCTTCAGGGAACCATAAAGCAACACATGACAAAACAATTGGACATGACCCAGGGGGGCGAATGGGCTCGCAAAGCACTGTGCGTGTTGATTGCGGGCCTTCTTGCATTTCCGGTGGGCGCACAGGATGTACCTGAAAACTCCGAACCTTCTGCCAATGTCGGAAACGACAACAACGAGTTTCGCGCTCGCCGTATAGCGCCAGCCGAAGCTGCGAAAATGAGCAAGGAAGAGCTTACGAAAATCCGCTTCCTGAACATGTTACGCACCAACCCTGAGATTGTGACCTCACGCATCAACGTGAATGCTTCGCAGTTCATTGAAGATGGTGCGCGAGCTGCCTATTTCCCGCGCATTACCGTGGGTGCCAATGCCAGTTCCAGTTCAACGGTGACCAATCGCCAATCGACCGACATTACGGTGACCCAACCCCTGTACACCGCAGGTCGAATTACTGCGAGAGTGAAGGCGGCTGAAACCGATGGCACTATTGCTGACGGACAGTTTGTAAAAACTATTCAGGATGTGGTGCTTGAGAGCTTCCTGGCCAGCAGCACCTTGTCCCGCAATGCCTTGCTGGTTGAAGCCTCCCGAGCTGCAGAGGCAGCCGTCGCCCAATTGCTGGCCCTTGAGGAGCGTCGGGTTGAGTTGGGCGGAAGCGGCGTCACCGATGCACAATTTGCGAAAGCCCGTTTGGCGGTCACCCGTGACCGGCTGGTGAACTTTGAGGGACAGTTTGAAGAGGCCCGTGCCACTTATTTCCGTTACTTCGGTGTTTATCCCGAGGGTTACAACGTTCCGGAACTGGAGATTCAGCGCAACATGTTGCCCCAGCTGGTGGATGAGGCAGTCACGAAAGCGCTGTTTTCCAATCCGGAAATTCGTGTGGCTGAAAGCCAGATTGTAAAGGCACGACATAACTACACCGCCGAAGATGCGAGCTTGTACCCGTCTTTAAACCTGGTGGGTATTCAACAATTTTTTGGTGAACCCGACCCCTTTACCGGTGACAGAACCGACAGCTCGGTGAACCTGCGTTTGCAGTACAGTGCGTTCTCAGGTGGCGAACAGGTTGCTCGGGTGAATCAGGCGGCAGCCACGATTGATACACGACGTGCGCAACTGGCCGCCGCCCGATTGCGGGTAGAGGAGAGTGTTCGTTTTCAGTGGGGCAAATGGTCAGCCGGGCAGTCGCGATCGGTGACCTTGCGCGGCGCTTATGCCGATTCTTTGCAGGTATTCAAAAACCGCAAAAGACTTCGTGATTTCGGCCGTGAGACCGTGATTGTGATGCTGGATGCGCAGGTTGAGTATTTCAACGTGTTGATTGCCTATATCAATGCGGTATTCGATGCGCGGGATGCCAGCTTCCGTTTGATGCACGCCATGGGCTTGATGATGCCAACCCCAGGTGCAGAGGGCGATTGGTTTGCACTCTTTTTCTCGAAAATGCCAGAGCGTGAGCGCCTGGAGAGTAGTCTGAAGGACACGGCCGACATTGCCAGCAGCCCGGCAGATCAGAAAATTGCAGAGAAGCTCGGTCTGGACGTGAGTCAGACTGAGGTGGAAAAAGCAGCCGGGTTTGTATTGACCCCGGCACAGCGCCTTGAAGTCGAAAAAAGCTCGGAGCGCAGCCGGGTGCAGGGTAGTGCTGCTGAGAAAGAATTGCGTCCAAACTTGAAGCCAGCCCCGGTTCTGGATCCTCGGTTTTATCGGTAAAGTCTTGATTTTTGTCAGTAAAGTGCTCACACTGTTCAAACAGGGGCACTTTACGGCCTTATTTCATCCATTCGCTGGGCAGGAACCCTGAGAAACTGGCATGAACGGGGCGATTCCCAAAGGAATGACAAAAATGGGCGACGATATTCAAAACATCAAAAATACAGCCGAGGATTTGGCTGTTGAGCGTGCCGAGCAGCAGCTCGCCGATCCTTCAGCTTTGAATATGCAGTTTCTGCAATCCACCTTGAATACATCCGAATTTGAAGGCCTGAGCGCTCATTCCGGTTTCCCGGGTGCTGCGGCCAAAAGTCAGTTACATCAGTCAAACCAATCAAGTGGTAGTTTCTCCGGACTTTCGCCTGCCTACTCAGGTGCGGGCCTCCTGGGCGCTGTGGGTGCGGCCGATTTAAGCGGCGCTTCCAGTGCCATGGGCATGGCGGCTCAAGTGGCCAGTGCTGCCCCGGTCACCTTTGGAAAAACCGCTGTGGGCGAGTCTGCAAGTTTGGCGGCTTTGGGGAATAGGGCTTTGTCGCAGCCCGCTGACCTGTCAAAAATTTCTGATTTTCCTTTGTTGAAACCCGTGGCCAACGCCGACGGGTCGATGGTACCCATGTCTGCTGAATTCGCGCAGTTGATGGCCATGCTGGAAGGCAGTGGTGGAATCAATCCAGACGATGCGCTGAACAGCCTCATCAGCGGTTTGGGTCAGAACCCCAGCCCCGAGAGCCTCCAAACTGCAATCGATGCAGTGCTTGATCAGATCAACCTGCTGAACACCACCTTCGAGCCTGTATTTGATAACTTGAGTGGCGATGTTCAGAACCAGTTTGCGACGCAAAACAGTTTGCCTACTGGCGATTTGGGACTCAGTATTTTTGAAGACGCTGGCGAGGTTTCCACCGTATTGACCGACCTGTTGGGTACGATCAATGTAGGTGCCAATCCTCAGTTGGACAGTTTGCTGAATCTTGATTCAACGTTTGATGACATTGCTTCTCTGGTGGGCTCCTTGCCTGATCTGGATTTGTCGCCAGTGACTGACCCTATTACCGACATTGTGGGCGGCATCACTGACGGCATTGGCGGTATTACCGATCCTGTTACTGACATCGTTGATGATGTGGTTGGAGGCATTACCGATCCTGTCACTGACATCGTTGATGATGTGGTTGGAGGCATCACCGACCCAGTGGTTGATCCAATTGTGGATGTGATTACCGATGTCACCGACCCAGTGGTTGATCCAATTGTGGATGTGATTACCGATGTCACCGACCCAGTGGTTGATCCAATTGTGGATCCTATCCTTGATCCTGTGACGGATGCCACTGATCCTCTGTTGGAGCCAATTCTCGACCCCATCATCGGCGGTGGCGGTTTGTTGTCTGGTTTAACCAGTTCTCCAAGCGAGTCCGATTCAGGCTTGCTGGATTCACTAAGCAGTGGGATTTCCTCCAGCGCAGGCGCTGAAGGTGGGGCCTTGGATGGTCTACTGGGTTCCCTGGACCAAACCAAATAAAACTCACCCCCTTTTTTTGATAGGGGGGTGGTTTGAATCCAATTTGAGTGGCCTATCGTATAAAATGGTAATACGTCACGAAAAAAATTGGGTTTATGTCAAATTCCGTCATTCAATTGTCAGTGCAGACTGATCACAGCTACTCTGCTGGTGAGCTGCTCGACCCTGTGAGCAGGGCGACAATCGAGTTTTTTGACAGCTATGAGCCACATTCTGGTTCATCAAAAATTTCTTTTTCGTCCTTTGACGGTCTCGATCCCAAAGAATTTTCTGGCGCGACCTCACTGGGCTTTGGTGAATTGCGCTGCATTTCCCAAGCCTGCGTCAGTGATGTCAGCGTTTTCGAGAGTTCTTCGAGCCTTGCCAATGTTGATCCGGCATTGCTTGCCAACGCAGACTCTGCAGGAATTCTGAATACCATGAATGAACAAGTCTCGTTTGAAGCCTTGAATTCAGAGCTTTTGAGTGCCATGCCCCGGGTCAAGCACGCTCTGGGCGGAGAACTCAGCTACTCCGAGTTGACTCAGCTGATTGCCGATATTCAAGCCCAGGTGCTCGATTTGAACACCTTGAGTCAGGATGTGTTTGGCGAGCTTTCAGGTGAAGTCAACCACGCTGTCTCTGAAGTCGCTGAGTTCGACACCGATTCATTGCTTGCCTCGATGCAGATCGATTCGGGCCTGTTTGCGCAGCCTGAATTGGCGGGCAACGCTCATTCGCTGGCCTATGCAGCGACGCTGGACGGTTTGTTTACCTCTCCGGAAGCGTTCCCCTTGACGCTGGATTTCTCCAATCCAAACAGCATTCAGGAAGCCTCTGAACTTTTTGCCTCCGCTGGTGGCACCTCTTCAATCAGTTCTACAGCCTCCAATTCCGATTTGGACAGCGGTTTGTCCTCAGGTGCAACCGGTTCGAACGATCTGAGCTGACTTCATACCGAGTTGTAGCCCACCCGGTTCATGGTTTGGGTGGTCATCACACCCGATCAAACGTAATGACGTGGTCGAGCTCAAGTTTGATTCCGATCGGCTCGCCAATGGCATGATTGTGATGGCTTGGTACCAAGGCCAGCACGTGTACACCACTTTCCAGTTCAAGTGTGTACAAGAAATCCGCGCCGCGAAACGACTTCCTCACCACCTTGGCCTGCATCGGGCTGGCATCGTCGTGAATAATGTCGTCAGGGCGAATCAGCACATCAAATTCATTGCTTGCTGGCAATTGATCTTCCGTCAGCCGCAGGTGGGCCAATTCAATTTGTAAACCTTGCTCGGTTTTTTTGCCCGGCAGAAACACACCTTGACCAATAAAGTCGGCCACCATCCGTGAATTCGGCTGATGATAAAGGCTGTAGGATGAACCCCATTGCTGTAACTCGCCAGCGTGCATCACCCCAATTCGGTCAGCCATGCTGAATGCTTCATGTTGATCGTGGGTGACCAAAATGGCGCTCATGTTTTCGGCTTTTAAGATTTCCCGAACTTCAAAGGTGAGCCGCTCTTTCAGTTCAACATCCAGGTTTGAAAAAGGCTCATCGAGCAGAATCAGCGTGGGTTTGGGGGCCAATGCACGCGCCAACGCCACGCGTTGTTGCTGGCCACCAGACAATTCATGTGGGTATCGGTCGGCCAAGGCTTCAAGTCCAATCAGCGCCAATAACTCGCCGCTGCGGTTGCGTTTTTCATGTTCACTGCGCTTGTGCAATCCAAACTCAATGTTTTTTCGAACTGTGAGGTGGGGGAACAGGGCATAGTCTTGAAAAACCACACCGACATTGCGGTTCTCAGGGCTGCGTACCTTGCCCGGTTCGCTGGCTTTTTCACCTTTGAGCAAAATATGGCCCTGTGTGGGCATGAGAAAACCTGCGATTGCACGCAACAAGGTGGTTTTGCCACAGCCAGAAGGACCGAGCAAGCAGGCGATTTCCCCCTGCGCCAATTCAAAACTGACATGACGAACGGCCGGCGTGCTACCGCCTGGATACAGAATACTTAGTTCACGAATGCTTAGGGCAGGGGCTTGTTTCATTTTTTCGGTGGCACCGTGGTCTGTTTACTACGCAGTTCACCTTTGCTTGAGGTGAGTTGCATGAACTTAAAGTAAAATCGTTCTCACTTCTATTTTGCCATGTCTGGGCGGTTTGTTTGTTTACTCTGGGGTTAAGAAGTCGCATTTCTGTTGCGCTGCTGGCTTTGTTGCTGTTGATGCCGTTCGTCTATCTGTTTGGGCTGGCAGGGGTAAGCCTCGTGCAGGCCCCTCAAGTGTTGACCCATCTGGCGAGTACCATTCTTCCTGACCTGGTTTGGCAAACGGTTTACCTGTGTTTTGGTGTGGTGGTGTTGACCAGTACCATGGGAGTGCTGCCAGCCTGGTGGGTCTCAGCGCATGAATTTCCGGGGCGCAGGTGGCTTGAGTGGCTGTTGTTACTGCCACTGGCCATGCCATCGTACGTGATTGCTTATGCTTACACCGATGCACTTCAATATTCTGGCTGGCTGGCCAGTGGCTTGCGGGAAATTCTGGGTAACGATTTCCGAATTCCCGAGATTCGTTCGACTTCAGGTGCAATACTTGTACTTAGCTTTGTGTTGTACCCCTATGTTTACATCATGGCGAGAACTGCATTTTTGGGCCGTAGTCCCTCTATGCTGGATGCAGCGCGCTCCTTGGGTCACAGTGCCACCAGTGCTTTTCTCAAGGTAGGTTTGCCTGTCGCTCGCCCAGCGTGGGTGGTAGGGCTCACCTTGGTGCTTATGGAAACTTTGGCGGAGTATGGCGCCTTGTCTTACTTTGGTGTGCGCACCTTCACCACTGCGATATTCAATACCTGGCTCAACCTGGGTGACCGGGAGAGTGCGGCTTTGTTGGCCGTGATGTTGTTGGTCGTTATGTTGGCCTTGATCGTATTTGAATCCAAGGCACGTGGGCGTGCCCAGTTTTACACGCAGTCTGGCAAAGGAAGCACCATTGAGCGAAATCGCTTGCGGGGCTTTCAGGCCGGTTGGGTCGTATTTTTATCGGCCATGCCGTTTGTATTGGGTTTT